>JAFGWZ010000001.1 GCA_016936905.1 Deltaproteobacteria bacterium
GCGAGGTCGATTCCCTGAGACCAGTTCTTCTCATCATTTGCCATGATAACGACCGAATAAATCGATGCATCCGCCTGAATCTCGTCGAGGGCCTTCATCATGGCCCGGCAAAACTCGGGATTATGACGGTTTTCACTGGTTGTCATTGTTATAACCGCGACGGTCTCTTCTTTCTTCCACTCAAGTACCGACATATGCTCCTCCTCCTTGTTGAAGTCACGCTTGTTGTTCGGTCAATCAGCCCCATAATGGATTCACGGACACTGACCGGCATGACCGCGCATCCTCCCACAGCCACAAGACTGTATCTACCCGTCCCGGAGGAAAAATGCAAACCCTTTCAGACGACACTTATTGATTGTCGCTTAAATGCCCCCATATTTCCACCCGTGATATAATAATGAGCCTTGACATGATGGGAAAATGGTGATATGTTTCCCACCATGGCAGCGAGAAAAAAAGAAGCCGAATTTAATGATTATTTCGATTTTCTTTGGGAACATGCCCAATCTCAGAAAATGAGCAAAGGGCAGTTCATGAAGGCATCAGGCCTCTCTCCGCAACGATTCAGTGAGTTTTCTCAGCAGACACGGAATATCACCGGGGAATACTTCCTCAAAATGATTGGTGGCCTGGGGATAACCCCGGAAGAGGTGGAAGGACTGTGTGGCACTCCATTTTCGGAAGAGCAACGCATTCAGCTTCAGTTTGATGGCTTTGTGAACAGTCAGCGGGCCTTTATTGAAGAACTCATGAAAGACCCCGCCAAACTCCAGGTCTGTAAAACGATTATAAGACTCAAAGGCGTGTGGGAGAACCCATACGTAAAGAGGCTTTATTCGGCAGTTGCAGACATGAGAAAAGGACGGTACGCATCTGAAAGCGATTGAAATGCTGTCGTTATGAGATTGTTTCTGGGGTAAAAAGGTTCCTAAGGATCTTTGATCATCTGTTGTGCGCGCTTGTCGCTCATGATAAGCGTTAATATGTTTTTGTCGCCGCGCCTACGATAGGTGATATCGTCAACCATCTTCCGTATCAGCAACACGCCCATCCCGCCCGGTTCTCTGTTGGTAATGTCTCCCGTAAATTCCGGCTCAGACACCGTCAGGATGTTGAAGGGTTTTCCACAATCGATAATCCGGATAATCAAGCGGTGATCCTCATCTGCCCTGCAGGCAACCTCTATATCACCCCTCCCCTCACTATAGGCGTACCGGCAAATATTGACGAGCGCCTCCTCAAGTGCGAGTTCCGCGTTATTGATCCTTCGTCGACTGAATCCACTGTCATCTGCTACCGTTCTTACATACTTCACGAATCGTTCAATATGTTCAATCTTAGCGGGACACTTTATACATCCATACATAGGTGTACCACCGTTTTACAATCATAGTTCCGCCAAAGCGTCTTCAGGTTTGTCATACGTGGCAAATACGGAAATAAATTGCGTTATTGCAAACACTTCCCTAACAGCACCGGAAAGCCCCGTCAGGACAATCGTGCCATTTTTTTCCTTGAGCACTTTCGTTATTGCCAGGATGCTCCGCAACCCGGCGCTGCTGATATATTCAAGTTCCCCAAGATCAACGACAAACTTTGTCTTTCCTTGGGCTATAAAGTTTTTCATCGCTTCTTCAAATGCAGGGGCTGTCAGTTCACCCATTCTACCTGTGACAGAAACAACCGTAACGTCTCGTTCCTCTCGCGTCTTGATTTCCATAAACTTTCCTCATGATCGGCGTTAACGGAGTTGACTATTTTTTCAAACATCACCTTATGAGCATTCCTACAAATAAATGACAGGTTTTACATAACAAATCCTTTCATACCTGACAATCAATAAGTGTGCTCGTACATCTGGGGAATTTCTTTCTGCAGAAGCTTTCGCCATGTTACAAGAAGAAAAGATGGTAGAGCAAAATTATTCCTCTTAAATACCCTGCTTGAGAGCCGCCGAGTTATGTGCTAAACTTCCTCAAACATTATTGAATATTCCGGGGATGACAATGGCGAAAGAGAGAATCCCTTCGACACCTGCAATACGCATGCTCAAGGAACATGGCGTCGACTTCACAGTTCGCCCCTATAAATATGAGGAGCGGGGTGGTACCAGGATAGCGGCACGGGAACTTGGCATCAACGAGCACAGCGCCGTCAAAACAATCGTTATGGAAGACGACGGAGAACATCCATTTATCGTCCTGATGCACGGAGATAAAGAGATATCGACAAAAACCATGGCCCGCATCCTGGAATCGAAAACGGTCACTCCATGCAATCCCCAGACAGCGCTGAAACATACAGGGTACGTCGTGGGCGGAACGTCCCCGTTCGGAACAAAAAAGACGCTCCCTACATATGTTGAAAAGACGATACTTGATCTGCCGAAAATCTTCATCAATGGAGGAAAAAGGGGGCTTCTCGTCGAAATGTCTCCCGGGGACCTTGTTTCCATTCTCAATCCTAAGGCCGTTTCCGTAGGATACTGATATACAGGCGGGCATTCAATGGATCATAAGAGAATTATCGTACAGTGCTCTCGATGCAATACTAAAAACCGCATCCCGGACGACCGCCTCCACGACCGGCCTCTGTGTGGAAAATGTGGAACGCCGCTGCATATCGGCGCCCGTACATCTCATCCTGTCGATATTACCGACGAATCATTCAGGCAGGAGGTCCTCGATTCTTCCGTGCCGGTAATCGTTGATTGCTGGGCCCCGTGGTGTGGCCCCTGCAGTATGGTTGCCCCGATGCTCGACCAGCTTGCATCTGAATACGCGGGCAGGATCAAGACAGCAAAGCTGAACGTTGACGAAAATCCGCTGACAGCTTCGCAATTCGATACACGGAGCATTCCTACACTGCTCTTTTTTAAGAACGGCGGATTGGTGCACCGGATGGTCGGAGTTCAGCCAAAATCGACCATCGAACAGCATCTGCTTCAGATGATAGATAAGACATGACAACGATATATCAAGAACGAAGGACACATGACGTTACTCTGTAAAAATGCACATTGCATACTGACATTTAAACATACTCTTCGTGATAATCCTTATGACCGTGAAGTTTAATATCATATTTATTGAACGAACGATTCCGAGAGATTCGAGACTTGATGAACTGAGATACTGGTGCCAGGAATTTCAAAGGCTCAACCTGACGCCGAGGTACCAGAACCGATCGCTGGGAAACCTCAGTTTCCGTCTCAATCAGGATGAAGACGATTTCATGATAACAGCGTCGGCCCTTGAAGTTAAAGACAGCCTCTCCGACGATTCATTCGTCATCGTTCATTCCTATGATGCCGAAAGCAGCACCATTCGGGCGTCGGGAACAAGGGAACCTTCCTCCGAAAGCGTTCTCCATTTCGGGGTATATGCGGCGCGGCGGGACACGAATGCCGTGTTCCACGGTCATTCGGGCAGAATCATCAGAGCCTCCGACGCCCTGGGATTGACAACAACGACGAAGTTCGAAGATTACGGCTCGCTGGAGCTCGCAACAAGCGTCCTTGACGTCCTCGACGATCAGTCGTTCATCGTCATGAAGAAACATGGATTTCTTTCCCTCGGTCAGACGATGAAGGAGGCCGGTACCCTAGCCATAGAGATATACGAACGGGCTCGGTCATGCGAGTCTGCTGAAAAGGAAAATCATAGAGCATAAAATAAATCGTTACGAACGGAACAGGTACACCTATGGAACATGAAGAATTTTTTAATCTTTACAACCATGGCTTCATCCGGGTCGCCGTCTGCATCCCTGATGTCAAGGTTGCAGATACCGCGTACAATACGAGAAATGTTCTGTCATTGATCAAGGAAGCGGCTGACCATAAGGCCGTCATGGCAATAACGCCCGAACTGGTCATATCGGCATATTCAAACGACGACCTTTTCCAGCAGGACGTTCTGCTCGCCGACGTGGAGAAGCAGTTGCAGTTTCTGATTGACGAAACGAGCTCCATTCCATGCATTATAGTTGTCGGGGCGCCCCTGCGGGTCGATCACCTCCTTTTCAATTGCGCCATCGTCATGTACCGAGGGAAGATACTGGGAATCGCCGTCAAATCCTACCTGCCAACCTACCGCGAATACTACGAATCCCGTCAATTCAGTCCAGCGATGGAGATGGTATCAACGACGATCGATCTTTGCAGACAAACAGATATACCGATCGGACCCGATATAATATTCAACGTGGACAACGTGAGGAATTTTGCTTTTTACGTCGAAATCTGCGAGGATGTGTGGGTTCCCATTCCACCGTCGAGTTTTGCGTCCCTTGCCGGCGCCACCGTCATCTGCAATCTCTCTGCCTCCAATATAACGGTGGGAAAGTCAGAAGATCGCCACCGGCATATTGCTGACCAGTCGGCACGGTGCATATCGGCGTATCTCTACTCGTCGGCAGGATTTGGAGAATCGACCACCGATCTCGCCTGGGACTCCGATGCGGTTATCTATGAACTCGGCTCCTTTATGGCTGAGTCCCGTCGATTTTCGAAGACATCGCAGGTAACCTATGCCGACCTTGACCTCGACCGGCTCGCCCAGGAACGGATGCGCATGAGAAGTTTCGGTCATAATATGCGTCACCACAGAAACTACCTGACGACGTTTCGTTCCGTCCGATTCGACGTCACCGATCTCCCCTTTGAAGGGACAGCGCTTCTCGAGCGAGAGATACCACGGTTCCCCTACGTTCCCGACGATCCCGAAAGGCGGGATGAACTCTGTTACGAAGCATACAATATCCAGGTTCACGGGATTGCCAAGCGATTGAGTTCATCGGGTATACACAATGTTGTTATCGGTGTATCAGGCGGCCTCGATTCGACACACGCGCTGATCGTTACTGCCCACACCATGGACCTTCTGAACCTGCCCCGGACGAGCATAAAAGCATACACCATGCCTGGTTTCGCAACCTCCGACAAAACGTATACCAACGCAAAAAGGCTTATGAAAGCACTCGGCGTCGAATCAAACGAAATAGACATCAAGCCGAGCTGTATGCAGATGTTCAAAGATATCGGTCATCCCTTCGCGGAGGGGAAAGACGCCTACGACGTCACCTTTGAAAACATCCAGGCGGGAGAGAGGACCTCCCATCTGTTCCGTATCGCCAACCTCCGGGATGGCCTTGTAATAGGCACCGGAGACCTGAGTGAGCTGGCCCTCGGATGGAGCACTTACGGCGTCGGGGATCACATGTCCCATTACAGTGTCAACGCGAGCGTTCCAAAAACGCTTATCCAGTATCTGATTCGCTGGGTCGCCCGGTCAGGCCATTTCGGTGAGGAAACATCGTCGGTGCTCAACGATATTCTCGAAACCGAGATAAGTCCGGAACTGATCCCCGGATCGGCCGGCGGCCAACCGGCCCAGAAATCCGAGGAGACAATAGGGCCCTTTGAACTTCAGGACTTCAATACCTATTATGTAACGCGGTACGGCTATCTTCCGTCCAAGATCGCTTTTCTCGCTTACTGCGCGTGGCATGACAAGGGAAAGGGACAATGGCCCGATGTACCGGAACACCGAAGAAACGAATACTCCATCAGAGAGATCAAACACTGGCTGGAAACATTTCTCTATCGCTTTTTCAAAACGAGCCAATATAAACGAACCTGTATCCCCAACAGCCCGAAAGTCGGATCGGGCGGCTCTCTCTCCCCTCGGGGAGACTATCGGGCGCCGAGTGACAGCGAAGCGACTATATGGCTTGATAACGCGAAGAAAATACCGGATATCAAAGAGTAAAAGACAGGGGAAATTCATCATTATGGCACATGGCGATTCGTACAGTGATTTTGACGCGACGGAACTGTATTGTCCCACGTGCAATCGCGCCGTCCCCGTGAGGAAGAAGCTTCTGATCGTTCTTTCCAATGGCGACAAGTATGATTACAGCTGCGTTTTCTGCGGAACTTCGCTGGGAGACAAAATGGACCTGAGGGAAAAACCCTTCACCACGATTATCCGATAACCACGATTACACAAAACGAAGAACATCAAAGAGACCGGCCCGGTCTCATCTCAAAAAAAAGCCATGGCATGTTTGCCATGGCTTTTTGTAACTGTTCTCCTTATCGATTACCGTCCGATAACGTAACGATAGGGATCGACTTCTTCTCTTAAAACAGCGAGTTCCTTCTGTGTCGGGGGGTGGGTATCCTTTATCTTTTTTGCCTTCAGGAGTTCAAATCCGCAGTTATCCTGAACATCTTTCTCGGAATACCCGGGATTAATTGATATGATCCTCATCCTCTTGGACTTCGGCTCGAAGTCAAAGACGGCCATGTTGGTGATAATTCTGTATGGTCCTGTACCTTTCGGAAGACCTGACTCATCCCTGGAATTTCCGCCCTTCAGATAACCGGGGGTTGTGATAAAATCACATTTTTCAGCAAATCGCTTGCTGTCCTGAGGAGTCATGACCATCATATTCCAGCAGAAAGAACCGAAATCGTTGGCTCCGCCGCTGCCAGGGAACCTGACCTTCGGTTTCTGGTGATCCGGTCCTATCCGGGTTGAATTTAAATTACCATACATATCGATCTGAGCCCCACCGAGGAATGTATAGTCTACCATACCCCGGCAGAATGCCTCCATCGTATCAGTCATACTTGTCGCCTGGCACGCTTTCCAGATAGTTCTGGAGTCACCGACAGAAATCGGCATTTCGGGAAGTCGCGGATCAATTCCGCCTGCCTCGAATATAATTAACAAATCAGGAGCATGGGTTTTCTGGGCCAGCATCGCCGCCGCACAGGGGGCACCGGTACCGACAGCAACTGATGCACCGGGTATAAGTTCCCTTGATCCAGTTACTATCATAAGTTCCATTGTATTATAATCAGCCATCGCTTGTTTTTCCTCCTTTCTTATGCCTCATTAGAAGTCGTCATCAGTTCTTTATCCCGTAAGGCCAGCATCTTTTCCATTCCACCATGCAACCTGATGTAATCGAAATGGCTTTCAACGTTATAGATATTCTTATCGAGAAACGCTTTAAATGCCTCGGGATCTTTTTCGACCGCCATCCACTCCCTGAGATGCTCTTCGTCAGAGAAATACTCATAGGCCATAACTCCGGGATACGCTCCATAAGGTACTTCACACACAGCATCAACGCAGAAGAAAGGAATCACCGTGCGAGACGGATCACGGCGGATTTCTTCATTAGGAATAAGTCTCTCACATGTTATAATCAGGTGTTTTGAAGCTTTGGCCAGATCCAGATCCGAAACGGTAATATCACGAATCCTGCAGTTACCATACATATCCGCCTCATGGACATGGATAACTGAAACATCAGGCCAGAGGGCCGGCATAGCCGCATACTTCTGCCCTGTAAAGGGGCATTTGATTACTTTTGCACCGCTGAACTTCAGGGTATCCGTCCCCATGACATTTCTGATGGGGACAAATGAGATACCCATTGCGGCGGCCTTAAGACGAGCTGACAGGCAGTAGTTCGTCCATTCGGAAACTTCCACTTCACCGCTTTCCATATACCTTCTCGCATTGGGTGATAACCCCCTTGCTTCCAGACCAACAATGTAAGCGATATCTAATTTGTCAAACACCTTTCCAGCGGAAAGAATCTGAAAATCGTGGGTAGATGTGTGTCCAGCAAAACCCATATTCTTCTTGCCCTGCCTGACAATTTCATGACATGCAGCAATGGGGGTTCTGTTGGCACCAAATCCACCTATTGCCAAGTATTCCCCGTCATGTACGAATTTTGCAACCGCATCCTTCAAAGACATTAATTTGCTTGTAAGTGATCGAGACTTCGTCTTGAAAAACGCCCTTGCGTTATCCGCATCGGGATCAGTAAATACCCTGCCAATGCCTTCTTCGATAACATCCACTATACATTACCTCCCTCTCTTTAGTCTGTTTAAATTGCTCTTGTTGTTCTTTCTCACTAAAAATCTCATAAAATTTAGCTACTTCTATTTATACACATCCCTTTGATTGGGCGTAAATAGCACAATCAAAACCAGTTATCAAGAAAAATCAATTTTATCATCAATTCCGATCCTCATTCCTCCTTTGTCCTTTTGATTGCCAGTTTCAGTTTCGAACCGAGCGTCCCCAGTCCAGAACCTGCCGTTTTTCCACTGTTTCCACCCTCGTAGATGACCCTATAATTCCTGTCGTCTGCGGAGCCGTCAAAGTAATCACCAAGAAGATCCCTGCTGTGTATATTCTCGTGACAATACACACACAGGTTTTCCCAGTTGCTCCCGTCGGGAGGATTGTAATGGTGATTTCCATCTCGGTGATGGACCGTCAGGAGATGACGGTTGGTGTGGTCAAATTCCCTGCCGCAGCGGGCACAGACGAGGCCATGAATGGAAAGAGATCGTTCACGGTAATCTTCACCGGGAGTTTTTTTCATGCTCTCTTTTAATTCCCGGACCACCTCTTCCGCCGATCGCGATTCTTTGCCTGTCTTGCCCGCAACCCGGGCATCCACACGCTTGCCTCGACGGCTGAACGTCATTCTGGCCACAATACAACCTCCCTGCAGGTAAGCAACGTGAATATTCACCCCGAAACAGTGAGACATGCCCTCACGGCTTTCCTGCATAGTATTGTTTTCTAATGCATATCTGAAATATTGTAAATCTTTTTTTAGGTCACACGATCAGAAAAACGCTGAATTGACTGTCGCTCCCATTTGAATGTTCTTGGTTAAGGGCTTTCGAAGCAAAGGGATAACAGCAAAGAGCGAAGGTCAAGTTCTGTTAGTGCCCGGAATGTATCATAAATCTCCATGGACCCCGTGAGATTGATTGGACATGCTTGTCCTCCCGACTGAGAAAAGGGCGGTCATGGCTCCGATTGAGCCATGCCGCCCTCTGTTTATCCCATGATTGAGAGACTTTCTTTCGGCGTAAATGATCGCTATATGATACCCTGTGCCAACATTGCCTCCGCCACTTTAGTGAAACCGGCGATATTTGCTCCCATGACATAATTGCCGGGCTGACCGTATTCATCAGCAGCGGACACACAGGCGCTGTGGATGCTTTTCATGATTCTCAGCAGGTACGCGTCGACCTCTTCTCGAGTCCAACTCAGCCGCATGCTGTTCTGAGTCATTTCGAGACCCGATACGGAAACGCCGCCCGCATTTGCCGCCTTGCCGGGACCATACAGAATCTTGGCATCGAGGAAAATATCCACACCATCGGGTGTTGTCGGCATGTTGGCGCCTTCGGCGACCACTTTTACTCCATTGCCGACCAGGTTCTGGGCATCCTTCCGGTTGATCTCGTTCTGTGTTGCCGACGGGAACGCGCAATCGGCATTGTGGTTCCACAGAGGGTTATAATCGAGTGACGGGTCAACGGGGGTATAAACGGCGCCGGGGTATTTATCGGCATATTCCTTGATGCGGCCGCGCTCAACGTTCTTCAGATACATGATATAATCCAGCTTTTCCTTGGTGATGCCGCTCTCGTCATAGATATAACCGGCTGAATCGGAAAGCGTGACAACCTTGCCGCCCATCTGGATGGCTTTTTCCACCGTGTACTGAGCCACATTGCCTGCACCTGAAACGAGGCATACTTTTCCTTCCATGGAATCGCCCTTGGTTGCGAGCATTTCCGAGGCAAAATAGACACAACCGTACCCGGTCGCCTCGGGTCGGATCAAGCTCCCGCCCCAGGTGAGACCTTTCCCGGTCAGAACACCCACGAATTCATTGCGGAGTTTCTTATACGCGCCGAAGAGGAACCCGATCTCGCGGCCGCCGACACCGATATCGCCGGCGGGGACATCCGTGTCCGCACCTATATGCCTGAAAACCTCATTCATGAAACTATGGCAGAAACGCATCACTTCATTGTCGGATTTTCCCTTGGGATCAAAGTTTGATCCGCCTTTTGCACCACCCATGGGCAGCGTTGTCAGCGCATTTTTGAAGACCTGCTCGAATCCGAGAAACTTGAGAATGCTCAGATTGACCGACGGATGAAAACGAAAACCGCCCTTGTATGGTCCAATGGCGCTGTTCATCTGAATTCGATAACCCCGGTTCACCTGGACCTCGCCCTTATCGTCAACCCAGGGAACTCGAAACATTACCAGACGCTCCGGTTCGACCATACGCTCAAGGATCTTTGTCTTGCGATACTCGGGACGCTTCTCCAGAACAGGCCGTACCGATTCAGCAACCTCCCCGACCGCCTGCAGGAACTCAACCTCACCGGGATTACATGATTCACACATGTTCATGAACTCTTTCATACTCTCTACTCCTTTTTCTATTGTTGATTTTTCAACTTTATAGCTCTTACAAAGCCATTATCATTCTACAACAGCGCGGTAGGGAATAAGCTCGCCATATTCCATCATGGTTGACATGGCATTATTTTCCGCTTCATAGCCTGCTTCTTCCGCACATGCCACCGGATTCATGCCTCCCATGAAGATAAGGCCAACCTTGTTGACATCCACGGCAACCTGCCCGACCGGCTCGCTTACTTCTCCGATTGAAAGAACCCCGCCAATATTGACGTTCTTCAGCTTTCCAACGATCTCATCGACGAGACCCCGGCAGGCAGCGGGAATATCTCTGAAATTCGCAAGGACCTTCCCTTCGCCGTATTCGCAGGCCATCTTCACCGATGTCATTTTCGCCCGGATGAACGCTTCCGACGGATCAAGGGAGGAACCAGAATAATAGATCAGTTCCACAAAACGGAGGGGGTTTTTGTTCTTTATCTGGAGGATGCCTCCGAACTTCGAATCCATGGGAATGCCGTTTTTCAGCAGGACACCGTTAATAGCTATGCTGCACACCGTGGCAAATCCTATCTTCCCTTTCGGCACTTTCACATCGCCGATCATCTCTCCTTCCTGAGCGACTCCCACCAGTTCGCTGACCGTTATGCCCGCTCGAAACGCAACCTCCATCGCCTTGACCGCTTTCTTGAAGCGGTTTTTAGGGAAGAAAGAGATGCTGACGGGAACGAGCCCCTCTCGCGTTTCCGGATTGAAGGACGTCTTGAAAGCAAGACTTTCAATGCGAGATATGGTGAGACCGACTTTATCATGGACCCTGGCACTGACGATTTCTTCGGCACCCATGTCGGTGATGATCCGGCCGTCCTGCCTGCCCACAAGCCTTGTCAGTCCCCGCTCATCCATCAACTTAAGGTGATACCGCACGGTTCGTTCGCTCAACACCACGCCGTAATCAAGCAATTGCCTCGCGATCAGGCGCGACCCCATCGGCCCCTGGGCGGCGTTCAGAATTTTTAATATTACCAGGATCTTTTTTTCCGTATCTTCCGGATAAAATGCCGTATTCATCGTTCATCCACTTTTCATATGGCAATCGGCAACCAATTGCCGATACCCCTATCATCATCCTCAATGGTTGTCAAATACAAATATTATTTTTTTTGCACGGGGGGCTTGGGTTACTTCGGCATGATATGGCATCCGTAACGCGCTCCGGCGCGCAGACGAACATTGAAGCTCCCCGCAACGAGTTGCGGGGAATCTTTGATTGCCCAGGAAAATGTTTATTTATATTCGCTCGCTAACCCCGCCGCAAGCAGCGGGGTTAGCGCTCGCTGTTCAATTCATGTCAAGGGGAATAGAATGCCGGTGCGGGACAGCCGCAGTGCGGCTGCAGCATGAGGGTTGTTAAGGGCCTGACCGGCCCATGAATTGCTCAGGCAGGCCTCAGCCGCCAGGCCGTCCCTGGGGCTTCGGCACTGCACCATCGTATAGCTTACCGCGTTTACGGTCGAGGTCCTGTCGATTACAGACCCTTAAACCGTTTTTCTACTTCCGCCCAGTTAGCAAGATTCCAGAAGGCATCGATAAATTTTGCCCGAAGGTTCTTGTAATCGAGATAATAGGCATGTTCCCACACATCCACGACCATCAGTATGGCAAACATGGGATAAACGTTTATGTTGTGCTTTTCGATCTGCATGATCAGGGTCCTTCCGGTCAGCCTGCAGTAGCTCAGGGCAGCCCATCCCGACCCCTCCACAGAGACTGCCGCCTGGGTGAATTCCTTTTGAAACCTGTCAAAAGTTCCAAACTCTCCATCAATAGCCTTTGCCAGTGTTCCTGTCGGTTTATTGTCACCATTGCCGGCCGGAGCGAGGTTTCCCCAGAACATCGTATGGAGAACATGACCGCCTATATTGAAGGACAGCTCTTTCAAAAGGGCCTTCATGTCAGGGTCACTGCCGTCGGTACGTGCCTTTTCAAGTTTATCGAGCAGGGCGTTTGCTCCGTTCACATAGGCCTGATGATGTTTCTGATGATGAAGCGTCAATTGCTCTTCAGAGATAAAGGGAGCCAGATCCTTGTAGCCGTAAGGCAACTCCGGCAATTGATATCCTTTTTTTGTTTCCATAGCCTCCTCCTTTTTTGTCATTGTCCACTAACGGACGCTGCGCTGCTACGTGTGTTCCTTTATTTTCTTGTCTATCATATTTTTATGTATCCCTGTCTCTTCAACAATGGCCTTTGCCAGTGACTTGTATTCGAGATCGTCGGTGGTCACAATCTCGTGAAACTTTTCTTCGATAAGGGACCGCTCGATATCCCGGGCTATGAAAAGCATCCGTTCGCGAGGCAGGTTTCCATTGAGGCACCGTTCCCTGTTTTCCTCAATCGATCGATTAAACGTCTTCACCGCAATGGGGTTTATCTTTCGTCCGACCCTGAATACGTTCTGTTTTTTGTAAATAATATTGGCCATGCGCTGCATTACATCTGCGTGTCTTCTTTCATCCCGGACGAGGCTTTCCCAGAATTCTCTTTCTTCCGGCCACATCTGCCCACAGGCATCATAAAAATCAGCAATGGCGCTTTCCGTTTTGGTCAGAATACTCAGCAGTTCCATAATACTTTTTATATCATTCTGTATCATAGCTTCTCCATGTCGAGGTTTTCCGCCACCAGGAGTTTCAGCATATTTATTTTATCCGTTTCATTCTTCGCCACAACGATATCCATTGAATCGATCTGCCGAGTGACCTGATAGGTATCATCGGGCACAAGGAGCAACGGAACATTCAGCTCTGACGCCTTCGAGATGATAGCCGGAGACGGGACAATATTATTGGAGAGGAGAATGCAGGCCGTATCACTCTCCAGCGCCGCCACAATCATATCGCTCCTGTCACCGCTGGTAATGACAAGCTTGTTCTCACGTTTGAAGCGGGGATCCATGTCAGCACTCTTGCCGCTCTCCGCGCCGATGAAAATATTTTGAATCACATTTCCCAGCCCCCCCTCGCCGGCGAGTACCTTCACGAATATCCGTTCCACAAGGGTACTGACGGACATGTAGGAAAGTTCTCTCTTATAGGGCATTATCCCGATGACATCAATCCCCATCTGTTCAATGCTGTCAGAGTAGGTGTTTCTGAAATCATCGGGGTCCTTCACCTTGTTCACAATGACACCCCTGAAGTCGACTGGTGAAAGATCGACGTGCCGTTTGACGAAGGAAAGATCGTCCATAATCATATCATCATCTCCGCTCACGACAATGACCAATTTCCCGCCGGTGTAGCGGGCCACCGATACGGCATCGAGATTCACCGATGCGCCACAGGTCAAATCCTGGGCACCCTCGACATAGACGATACTTTCACCACCGCTGGAATTCTCAATGAGGTCCGATAACCGATCACGGATGGTCTGTTCATCGTACATATATCTGATTTTTGCATGATCAAATCCTATGCTCAGATCTTCCGGGTCTCTATCGAGATTGAATATATTGACCATGAGAGAGGAGTCATAATCCCACAAGCGCTTTTTCCGATAGAAGAGCCTGTCCCCAAGAGGCTTGACATATCCGAACCGTCCCCCTTTCACTTGCGCAAGCCCAATTATCACGCCGGTTTTCCCCGCGTTTTTTCGCGTTGACCCTATGATTAACGTATCCATGTGTTCCACCTCACTGGTCTTTTGAAAGTAAAATCCTTACATCCACCGCTTTTGATCCCATACCCTGATCGTATACCATAACCGGGTTAATCTCGATATCGCTGATTCCCCGGCATTGTTCAACGATAGATCCGAGCCGGAGGATAATGTCGACAAGACTGCTGATATCTTTTGTCTTTTCTCCCCGTACACCGAGCAGCAGGGGGTACGATCGGATCTGTTCGATCATGGAGAGCACTTCGCTCCTGTTCAGAGGATATGCCCGGAACGCCACATCCTTCATCACCTCAACGTAGATTCCCCCCAAACCGACCATGACGATCGGGCCGAATGACGGATCTATTTTCGCCCCGGCAATGAGTTCCGTTCCCGCCGATACCATCTCTGTTATTTCCACTCCCTCGATGTGGGCTCCGGGAACGTGCGCCTTACAACTGCGCATTATGGCCTCATAGGCGTCGATGACTTCCTTTTCATTCTCAAGATCAAGTGCCACGCCGCCGGCATCGCTCTTATGAATGATATCCTTTGAAACAACCTTCATCACCACGGGATATTCTATCTCACGGGATGAGTTCACCGCCTCATTGAGAGACCGGGCAATCAGGGTTCTCGGAATCGGGATATGAGCAATCTTCATGATCTCCTGGGCTTCATTGGTCAGCAGGAAATATCGTTCCTCGTTCCGTGCCCCGGCTATAATTGCGTTGATTGCGTTCACATCGAGGGCAACTGTGTCAACGGCTTCAACATAATGTGCCAGATGCCTGCGGTAGGCATACATGGCACCGAGGGGAGATACCGATTCATAAACATCACCGTAAACCGGTACCTGCTCCCTGCTCAGTTCGGTGACGCACCGTTCCGTATTTTCCCCGCCGAAAAGAGAAAAGAGAATCGGTTTTCTTGCATTCCTGAACCTTTCATAATTGTTCTTTACCATTGCCGGCAGTTTTTCCGCGTCAAACACCGCCGTCTCACAGTAAAGGGCGACCACCGCATGTATGTCTTCGCAGTTCAGAGCTGCGTCCAGCGCGGCGTCGTAATGGTCCGATTGTGCCTGGCCGGTAATATCGACGGGATTTTTCATGGAACCGAATTCCGGTGTCACCGGTGAAAATATCTCTTTCAATGTCACCATATTGTCATACAGGGGAACGCCGTATTTTTCCGACGCATCCGTCGCCATGACACCGATCCCGCCTCCATTGGTAATGATAACCGTTTCCTGCCCGTCAGGAAGAGCGTTGTTCGACATAAAACTGCACCAGTCAAATGCCTCTTTCACCGTTTCCGCTCTCAGAGCCCCGCATTGCCGCATAATCGCATCAAATACGTTGTCGGCACCCGCCAGCGATCCCGTATGCGATGCCGCCGCCGCAGCGCCCCGCTTCGATCGCCCCGATTTTACAACGACAACCGGCTTGATCCGTGTCGCCTTCTTCAACGCACGGATGAACTTCTCACCCTGCCTGACACCCTCAATGTACATGAGGATCACCTTTGTATCATCGTGGGGAACAAGATATTCCAGAAGATCCGCTTCGTCGAGATCGCTTTTGTTCCCCACCGAACAGATCGCCGACAGGCCTATGTTTTCAACCGATGTCTTGCCGATCATTGCGAGCCCCAGCGCTCCGCTTTGCGTGATAATGGCAACCCCGCCGGCCCTGACATCCCGGGGACCGAATGTCGCGTTCAACGATGACGACGAAGAATAGAGGCCGAACATGTTCGGCCCCATGATCCGCATCCCGCTTTGCCGGGCAAAGGCAGCGATCTTTTTTTCTTCCGCACCATTGCCTACTTCAGAAAACCCCGAGGTAATGACCATGACATGCTTCACACGCTTCCGGGCACAGCCTTCAACCGCCGAAAACACCTTGTGCGACGGGATAACAACACAGGCGACATCCACTTCGCCATCAACCGAATCAACGGATTTACATGCGGGCAGTCCCATTATGTCACCGCCCCCAGGATTAATGGGGTAGATCCGGCCTTTATATCCTCCCACTACAATGTTTTCCACAACCTTATATCCTATTTTCGCCGGATCCCGGGACGCGCCGATAACGGCAACCGATCTCGGCTCGAAAAGATACCGAATATCTGGATAGTCATTGTTTGACATGCTGGTCACCTCTCTCATTACCACCTTCACTTCTCAGCATCTGCCGGGCTCCGCTCTCTGTGAACACTTACCAATCCTGATGTCGTAGCTTCGGACAAACTCGTTGAAATGTTCCTGCGACGCACTTATTCCTTGAACGCCATCCGGAGCTCATAAACGCCGGCATCGACCCGCCGTTCTATGTCAAAACCCATTTTCTCGAAGACCCGGAGCATCGGCCTATTTTCCACGAGCACTTCAGCGGTAAAGCCGAGCAATCCCTGCCGTTTTGCAAGGAAGGTAAGATATACTATCAGCTCCGTTGAAATACCCATATTCTGATAATCATCCCTCACAGCGAATGCCGCTTCCGCCGCATGTTTTGCCTCATCGATTCCGTACTGACCGATGCCGACAATCTTTTCCTTGTGTCTCCTGTCGACTACAGCCAGTATGATCATCTCCTTTGTATAATCAATGACTGCAAAATCTTGAAGCCGCTCGTGAGGCATATCTTTACGCTGTGACAGAAACCGTCGATACAGGCTTTTATCGGAAAGGGAATAGAAAAAATCCTTCAACAGCGGTTCATCACTGATTTTGACAGGCCGCAGGTAGATAGTGAACCCCGTTTTTGTTGTCCGGTATCCCTCCAGTGTTTCCGGGTATTCTCCCCGTTTCCCCGGGATGTACGTCTGATCCTTATAGATCAGCCCACCCTTCTTGGCCTCTTCGATCAGCCAGGCCCTGAACTTCGGATGGGCAATGGAAACAAGGTCCATTGCCCGTTCCCGTATGTTCTTTCCGTGCAGATAGACAATGCCGTACTCGGTTACGACATAATGAATGTCTCCCCGATTGAGCGTCGCCCCGGCCCCTTCTTTCAAAAAAGGAACGATCCGTGAAACCGATTCATCGGAAGCGGTTGACTGCATGGCAAGGATCGTCTTGCCGTTTCTCGACAGAACGGCGCCCCGCATAAAATCGGCCTGACCGCCGATACCGCTGTAAAAGGTTTTTCCGATCGACTCGGCGCTCGCCTGTCCTGTCAGATCGATCTCAAGGGCCGAATTGATGGCGGTCATGTTCTCGTGCTGTGCGATAATCAGCGGATCATTCGTATAATCGATGGTTCTGAATTCCACCACGGGATTGTCATGGAGGTATTCGTACGTTTCCCTCGTTCCCATGCAGAATGCCGCCACCGATCTCCCGGGATTAAGCGTCTTTCTTGAATTATCGATAATCCCCTCCCGCATCAATTCCACGATGCCGTCTCCGATCAACTCGGTATGCACTCCCAGATTCCGTTTGCCCTGAAGATTCGACAGAATCGCGTTGGGAATGCTGCCGTATCCCACCTGAATCGTGTCTCCATCCTGGATCAGCCGGGCGACATAGGATCCGATTCGTTGAATGACCTCCGAATCTACCCCGCCGTGGAACTCGAGGAGCGGCTCATCATAGTGGATCATGAAATCGACATCTTTGATATGGATAAACCCGTCTCCATGGGTGCGGGGCATCTGCGCGTTGATCTGCACGATTACCGTTTCCGCTTTCTCGATGGCCGCCATATCGATATCGACACTCACGCCAAGGCTCATATAGCCGTGTTTATCGGGAAGCGACGTCTGTATTAATGCGACATCGATGGGAACAATGCCCCGACGGATGAGACCGGGAACGGCAGACAGGAAAACGGGGGTATAGTCCGCCATGCCTTCATTGACGGCATTCCGCGTATTGTCTCCAATAAAGAAGGAATTATGACGAAAATTGTCCTTGAATTTCTGGTCCGTATAGGGAGCAACACCGAGGGTCCAGACGTGAAACACTTCGGCATCGAAGATGGCTTTAGGATGGGAATTGACGTAGTCAACCAGGGCTTTTACCAGATATTGAGGCTCGCCGCAGCCGGTACTGATAAAGATTCGATCACCCCTATTGATTCGCTCAAATATTTTATTTTCCGGTGCAAACTTCTCAGGGTACCCGCTCTTCAGTTCTTCTATTTTCTTTTTATTTACCTGTTCCTGAAGATCGTGCCAATAAGCGGCATCGGCCTCTTCTTTCCCGTTGTTTTCCATCGGTCTACCCCTTTTATTCGTTTCGATTTGCCTTTACGGAAGAAAACAGTCGAATAATTGGAATCCCGGCAACAGATCTATCATCAACTGATGAGCTGCCCTCATATTACAAAGCATCGATACATTGGTCAAGCGCATTATAAACCTAATAAAATGGATCAGCGAGAATATGTACGACTCATCCATTTTCTCTATTATTACCTGACAGCGGAAGTTTCTCATGAAAAGAGGGTTTGCCCACACGATCGGACAAACCCTCTCTGATACCTCATGTGTTTATCGTTTTACCCCGGCAAGAAGAGCAGGCCTAAGATAAAGACAATCATACTCACCACCAGAACAACCATGGTGTAACCGACAATCTCCCTGGCCTTCAGGCGGGTGATTCCCAGCAGTGCCAGCGCCCAGAAGGGCTGCAGCATATTGGTCCACTCATCGCCGTAGGCAATCGCCATGAGCGTCTTGTTTATTGAGAAGTTCAGCGTCTGGGCCGCCTCGACCATGATTGGTCCCTGGACAGCCACCTGGCCGCCGCCGGAGGGCACGAACAGGTTGACAAGGCCGGCACTGAGGAACGCGAAGACCGGATAGGTCGTTCCGTTCGAGATCATCACGAACCATCCGGCGATGACGCCGACAAGGCCGGAGAACTTCATCATTCCCATGATGCCCGCGTAGAAGGGGAATTGAATGATGATGCCAGCGCAGGCCTTGGCACCCTCACTGACGGCACGGATGTAGTTGATCGGCGTGCCCTGGAGGATGATACCGACCATGAGGAAGGTAAAGTTGACGATATTCAGGTTCAGGCTGAACCCCTTGGTCGCAAAGTACCAGACGATGTAGACCAGACCGGCCAGTCCGATGACCAGCGAGATGATCCGGCTGTTTTCGATCTTGTCGGCTGGAACCATTTCACCTCTTGGAATCTCTTTGACTACCTCTTTCTCCACCAGTGCCGGATCAACGTCAAAAATCGTCTCGATCTCCCTTTCTTCCTTCGGCGCCATGAGCATACAGGTAAGGGGAATAATCGCGAAGAGCACCAGTGTAATCACTATATTCATTGGGCTGAACAGGGTTTCACTGGTGGGAATAAGACCGATCTGCTTCTCCAGAAAGTGACCCTTTGTGGCCACCAGCAGAGGGGCCGACGCGGAGAGACCACCATGCCACGTTAGGAAGCCCGCATACCCGGCAGCACCGAGCAGGGGATAATGCATCTTGATGTTACGCAGATGACCGCTCCGCCCCACTTCACGGGCCATCAGCGCTCCGACGATA
>JAFGWZ010000044.1 GCA_016936905.1 Deltaproteobacteria bacterium
CCGGGGCATCAGGGCCCCCGGACAGGAACCGGTTGTCTTTTGAAGCAGAATATGCCTTGAAGAGAGCATTAACCTGCACACATGCCGTTGAAAAAGTCATTGCATGAGGCTGTTCAAAAATGTCCAGATGCAGGGCTCCCGAAATTGCCTGCCTTGCGACGCGCACCGGCAAGGAATCATCGTCATTTTTGCGCCACAAGGACTGACGTCTGGCAGTCCTTGCCTGCGCTCCCAGAGCACTGAGGAGTTAGTATTTAAGGAGCAGACCATTCACCCCTCAGGATCTCACCCAGCACCCCCGGGGCGACCTGTCGAGAAAAAGGCGGGGGGTATTCGATATAAGCTCCCCGGTCCGGCCCAATCCTGTCGGCATGTCAATACTCACCGTCACCGGCATCAACGAAACCATTATCTCCGTCAAGGGACTGGACATGATCGACGGAACCCCCATTCTGGACATCAAGCCCTTTCGCGTGTGAGGGAGAAGTCCACGGATCATGCCGTATGAAACAGAGGGGGAGCCCCGCATGGCAACCCCCCGATTAACAAGCGACTTGCGAAACTCCCCCGTTCTCTGATATGAAAAACCCAAACTGGATAACCGTTTGGAGGTTTGGAAGTGAACGCAGTAGATACCTTTTTCGGCTCCTATGTCAATTTCTGGACAGACTATGATCACGTTTCACTGTTGCTGTTCCTTGATTCGCTGAATGACCTGGAAGAAGCACTGCAGGAAGAGCACGGCCTGTCTCTTCAGGTTTTTGCCGAGTACGTTCCTCTCGATGCCATCAGAAATTACTGGCACCGTCATGATGAACTGAGAAACCGCATCGTACTGGCCCAGTCGGTTGAAATACCGGGGGTTCACACCGATTTTAACTATCTCTGCCTCATCGACGCTTCGACAATGTCAAACGTTATCGACGCCATCGACGAAGAGTACCGGGAAGAAGACAGGCAGACCATCGATGAAACCGTTCACTATTACGGCAATATCATCAACCTGGGGCACATCCTCTTCAACATCACGTCCCTCACCATGCATAAACTGCTCTACCACGGCATCGAAGGGACATCAAAAGAGTTCGGCATTGCAAAAGAAATCCTGAGGAGCGACCCCTCCATCGGCAAGCCGATAACATTCTCAGGCTGGTTTGAGGGAGAACCGGGACTGGTGTGTGCCTTCATCGACACGATCTACCGTAAGGCATTGAAATAACTGCCGCAGCCGATACGGATTGAACACCGTATAAAAAACAACATCTCCGTCCTGCCTTGGGACAGTCACATGTACGGCAGGAGGTACATTTGGAATAAAATAACGCCGGCGGCACATTTTTCTGGCTTTTTTTGCCGGAATTTCATAAGGGTGAATAACCCTTGCATAAAAATACAGATCCGCGAGGTGTCCTCCGGTGACAGATCAACACCCCACCATGAAGGAATACGCAGCACTGTACGAGGCGGCACACCGGTTCAAGGAACTCCGGTGCTGGGACTGGATGACCGATGAAGATCTCTTCGGCGTCCGGAACCGGGAAACGGGGGATATCGGATGGTGCTGCGTGCTGGGCAACCTTGGCCAGGTCTACGGACTTGTCATCTATCTCGGCGACGAAGGGCTGAGAGGGTATATCAAACTGCAGACCGGCGAAGTCGATCTTCATGATCCGGACAGCCCTCACCTCCAGAAATGCCTCATGCTTTCATTCGATGACCGTGACCAGCTCGAAAAGGAAGACCTTCGAGTTATCAAGCAGCTCGGCCTGACGTTTCGCGGCCGCAATGCATGGCCCCTGTTAAGAAATTATGAGCCGGGGTATGTCCCGTGGTTCATTACGTCGGAGCAGGCACGATTCCTGGCTGACGCCATCAAGCAGGCCATCAATGTGACGGTTCGATTCAGGAAGAATACCGATCTCCTCTATCCCGGCGATGAAGATCTTTACCTCGTGAGAGTTCCCCGGGGAAGCCGCACATCCCCCACGTGGCATGACGAATACATAAAACCGGAACTGGCGGCGGTACCGGCGGGCATTGACGACAGAATTGATGAAATACGGGTTCAAAAAATCAAGATGAACTCGAAACCGAGCGGTGCCACCTGGGAGATCGGCTATTGTTACGCGCCGACACCGATTCAGGAACACCCGTCCATGCGTCCCTACTGCCCGAAAATGCTGGTGGTGATCGATCATGGATCAAAACTAATCGTTACCCTCCACGTGGCCGAAGATCCCCACGTGGTGGATGAGTGCCGGAATCATTTCCTCGAACTTCTCGAGACAATGAATCATTTCCCCTCTCACATATTCGTAAGCCGGGAAGAAGCCCGCCTTCTGCTCGACCCGATAACCTCGCGTCTCGGCATCATCGTTCACATGATGGATCGGCTCGACGTGTTTGAAGATTTCTATTTTTCAATGTTTGAATACATGCGATAGCGCACGTGAGAAGAAACACCTCTCCGCCCCGTTATCGCCGGGCCGGGAATTCCGGTTTTCTTCATATCCCCGCCTCCGTCCCTCACCGCAGATCAGCTCTTGCACTATTTCAGAAAGATCGAATACAATACAGGACAAGCAACTATCGTTGATCGTCGCTGAAAAAGAACATTCCCCGGCCTACTCCCCCAGGGATGCATCGTCATCGGTCTCGCATTAATGATCAAGTTGAATCATGTTTTCGCAGGCGTTGCCGATTCACTCATCGGCATCATCATCGGAGCGACGATCATTCATGAAATAGTGGGCCCCCTGGCATCGAAAATCGCCCTGCGGAAGGCCGGTGAAATCAAGGAATAAATCCGCGATCCGCAACATATGTTTTTGCTCCCTTGACACATTGTATTCTTTTTGACATATTTGATTGTCTGAAAGAGATGCCCTCGGCTCCTCCCCGTATTCAAAAGAAATGAAGAAAAAAGCCTGCTAAATTGAAGCTCCCCGCAACAAGTTGCGGGGAGGCGCCGACTGTTAAGGAAGATTGTTATTTTTATTCGCTCGCTAACCCCGCCGCAAGCAGCGGGGAATGCGCTCGCTGTTCAGTTCACGCAGTCAATGTTGACAGGTGGAACCGGCGCGGGCATCGCTAAAACACATATTGAGAAAGGAATCCATCGATGATAAACGTGACACCGGATGGCATCATGGCATCGGTTCGGAAGATCCGCGAAATGTCACCTCTCATCCACAACATCACGAACTACGTCGTGATGAACACAACGGCAAACGCCCTGCTCGCCCTGGGTGCGTCGCCCGTCATGGCCCATGCAAAAGAGGAAGTGCGTGACATGGTTTCGATAGCCCGGGCCCTGGTCATCAATCTCGGGACACTGAGCCAGCCCTGGGTTGAATCGGCGTTCATGGCCGCTGAAGAGGCAACCGCAAGAAACGTTCCCGTTGTCATCGATCCCGTCGGCGCCGGCGCCACACCTTACCGGACGAAGGTATTCCGTGACATGATCCTGGCCTTTCCACCCACCGTTATCCGGGGAAACGCTTCGGAGATCATGGCGCTCTCCATGGAATCGGCAACGACCAAAGGGGTCGACAGCACTGACCCGTCTCATCAGGCCATTGAAGGGGCGTCCCGGCTCAACAAGGAACTGGGGTCCGTTGTCTGTGTGAGTGGAGAAATTGACTATGTCGTACACGGCGCCGACGTGGCAACGATCAGGAACGGACACCCGATGATGCCACGGGTCACCGGCCTCGGATGCACTGCTTCGGCCCTCTGCGGCGCATTCGCGGCGGTTCAGCCAGACGCGCCCCGTGCGGTCGCCGAAGCGATGGCAGTCATGGGAATTGCCGGAGAAATGGCCGCAGAGGACGCCCCCGGGCCGGGGACCCTCCAGGTCCGTTTTATCGATGCACTGCATCGGCTGGAATACAGCCACATCACCAAACTCCTGAAGGTTGGGGGAAAATCATGAAAGGATTATATTTCGTTACCGATCGCGATCTCTGCGGCACAAAACCCCTGGAAGATGTGGTTTCCCAGTCCGTCAGAGGCGGGGCCGCCTGCGTCCAGCTCCGGGAAAAGAACCTTTCAACCCGTGCGTTTGTCGAGGAAGCACGGAGAATCAAGAAGATTCTCGAACCATTCGGCGTGCCGCTTATCATCAACGACCGGATCGACGTCGCCCTGGCCGTCAAGGCCGAAGGAGTTCACGTCGGGCAGGATGATATGCCGTACCAGATTGCCCGGGCGCTTATGGGACCGAATGCCATCATCGGCCTTTCCGTTGAAACATGGGAAGACGTGGAAGATGCCGAGCGTTTCGATGTCAATTATCTCGGCGTCAGCCCCGTCTTCGAAACGCCTACCAAGGCGGATACCAAGGGCAGTTGGGGTCTTGAAGGTCTGGCAAAGATAAAGGCCTTTTCCCGCCATCCCCTCGTGGCAATCGGAGGGCTGAATCCCGGAAACGCCGGGGATGTGGTCCTGGCGGGAGCCGACAGCGTCGCCGTCGTTTCGGCTATCTGCGCCGCGCCGGACCCCTTCGCCGTTTCCAGGAACCTTCACGAGATCATTGCCGGGGCACTGAAAGAACGAGTCGACAGGAGATGAAGCCGGTGAATCCCGAAAGGCTCGTCATATTCGATTATTCAGGCACCCTCAGCCGCGGGGCCGTTCTGTTCGCGCGGCAGGAATCCCTGATGAAGCATCTCACCGAAAGCGGGCTCGGACGCCTCGGCATCGACAATTGTGACGTTTTCTGGCGGGAGATCGTAAATGCCACCTGGGATGAAGGAAGCACCACTTCTACGGGGTATACCGAGCTGATCGTAAAGAGGCTCCGAGAAATTTCACCTCACGGGGAGACAATGTCCCTTCCCCATATGGAAGCCGCCGCATTCCGTTTCGTCCACGCCTATCTCACCCACTCGGCACCGGACCGGCCATGGAAACCGCTGCTCGCCAGACTCGCAGCACATCCCCGAACCTGCCTGCTCATCGCTACCGACCATTACGCCGAGGCTACCGGCTATATCATAGACTTCCTGGAAGCCATGGGCATTCCGGCAAAACGGGCCCGTGAATTCTCCACGAAGCCCGCCGGCGATGCGGCTTTTGTCGCCAATTCCGCCGACATGGGGTACCCAAAAGCGGACCGTCTCTTCTGGGAAATCCTTAAATCCGAACTCCCCCTTAACGATATCCGGCGGATCCTTCTCGTGGATGATTTCGGCTGCAATGAAAGCGAAGGCGACGACTATGGGATTACCGCCAAGGTGGCGGCTCGGAAAGACACGACCACCTGCATTCTCGCGGAGGTCTTCACCGGAGATATTACCGTACTGCCCTTCCTCATTCCCCCCGAAAAGAGAGAACCCATAACAGACGATCATAACGGCGACGCCTGTGAAGAGCTGATCAATTCAACAATACAGCAGGTCGAAGCGTGGCTGTCGGAGAGGTAACACCTCACCTTGCCCCATCTTTCGTTTCTTCTCCACTCAATTGATAAAACTTGCATTTACTCCGCCGCCAGCGTATAAAAAGGGCTATAAGGAGAGCAGGAGATAATGGTTCAACGTGAGTCTATCGAGTACTTTCAAACGTTCTTCAAGGTGAGTCAGGCGATTCTTTCGTTCCTGTCATTGCAGGATATCCTCGATTTTCTGGTCAAGCAGACGGTAGAAGCACTGGGACTCAAGGCGGGAAGCCTGCGGCTTGTCGATGAGTCGACGAACCGCCTTGAACTGGTGGCAGCCTATCGGCTGAGCAAGGATTATCTTTCCAAGGGTCCCTTGCTGACCGATCAGAGCATTCCTGACGTCATGAAGGGGAAAGTGGTCGTTATCAAGCATGCCTCCACCGATCAAAGAATCCAATACCGGACAGAAAAGGTTAAAGAAGGTATCGATACCGTTATTTCCGCCCCCGTCATGTCCAAAGAGAAGGTTATCGGTGTTCTCAGACTCTATTCAGAAGGACCGCGGGACTTCGCCCCCGAAGAGATCGAGTTTATCTCAGCTCTCGCGGAGATGGGGGGGCTGGCTATTATCAATGCCAAGATCTATGAAGACGAAGGGGTGCGGCTGTCACAGATTCTCACGGAAGTGGGGGTTGACGCGCTGGAAGAAACGGAACCTCCCCATCATCGAATGAAACCATTCGCCGCGGAACCGATCGATCCGTCCAAAAGCCTGGAATATTTCAGGCTCCTTCACATGATCGGCAAGGCCCTCCTTTCAACTCTGGACTCGAGACAGGTGATCAACCTGATTATTCATAAAATCATCGAGACGATGAACGTCAAGGCCTGTTCGATCAGGCTCGTCAACGAGACGACCCGGGAACTGGAAATGATCGCGTCCAACGGGCTGAGTGAGGACTATCTGAGAAAAGGGCCCCTTCATATCGATCGGAGCATCCGAACCGCCCTGGAAGGCCATCCCGTATTTATTCTCGACGCGACCACCGATAAGCGGATCGAATATCCGGCGGAAAAAATTAAGGAAGGGATTGCCTCCATCCTGTCACTTCCCATCACCGCGAGGGATCGGGTCATCGGCGTCCTTCGGCTCTATACGGGTGAACCGCGGCAGTACAGCAGGCAGGAAGTGGCCTTTCTTTCAGCGGTCGCGGAAATAGCCGGCATTGTTATCATGAACGCGAAGCTCTATGAGAAGACCCATTACAACCTCATGTTCTGGCAGGCGACCTTGGAATATCTCGGTTTCACCGGCGATCAAAAGAAATGATGCGCCTCCGCGGACCGATACCCTGACCTCCCTCCCCTCAATCCCCTCTCACCGCGCCAGGTGTGTCATACACCGGAGAAGTGTTTGCCGTTGAGAAGGACCCGGACACAGGGGAAAGAGCAACGGCCCCGGCGCCACAAAAAGCACTGAAAGCACAAACACCGTTATGAAAAAAGAGGGGCGAATAGCCGCTATAGCGATCATCATTGCCATCCTTACCGTAGTATTTGTCTCGAAGCGCGAAGATAACTTGCATATCACAATCTATCCCGGGCCGGGGGACGGGACGTCCCTCGTTGTCCTGTTACCGACCGTGGCGGGGAATGGGTCGCTGTATAAGCAGAAGGGGTTGATCGACCTCTGGAGGAAACATGGCGCCGTCGTTGATATCATGACCATTAACGTACTGCCCACGCTGTACATGAACAGGCGCATCGTGAAAACGATGAAGCATCATGTGATAGACCCGGCGAAAGCCGGAGGCTATAAGCACATATACCTTCTCGGCACCTCGCTGGGCGGTCACGCCGTACTTCTCTATGCGATGGAATACCCGGAAGATATCGAGGGGGTGTTTCTCTTCTCTCCCTATATCAGCGATCCTTTTGTGACAGGCATTATCACCCGGGCGGGAGGACTTGATTCATGGGGTTCATGTCCTCCTTACGCGTGGGAATATTCATGCGATCTCTGGGAGTCAATCAGGGCGTACCTGTCGGACCCGGGACGGCGTGAATCCGTCTTTCTCGGGTATGGAACGGGCGACAGGTTCGTCGAGTCCTGCCGGATCCTCGCGGGAGCGCTGCCGCCTGCCAACGTCTTTACAACGACGGGCGGGCACTCATGGAAAACATGGCGCACGCTCTGGGACGCATTGCTCGCTCGCCTGGCGACGGTGATGCCCGCCGTGTTTTCCAATGCATCATGACCGTCCTTTCACGTTCCGCTGGTGTTCCTCTCAGACAAGCC
>JAFGWZ010000045.1 GCA_016936905.1 Deltaproteobacteria bacterium
AAGTCCAAAATTAGGGATCTGCGGGTCTTCATGGAGATTTCGTCCGATGCCATGTCCGACAAAATCTCTCACGACGGAAAATCCTGCTTCTTCAACATGCTGCTGCACAGCGGCTGATATATCTCCCAGTCGATTGTTCGTCCGTGCTTCCGATATTCCCCTGTAAAGAGCCTCCCGCGTTACGGCCATCAGCTTCTTCGCATCCGGAGACACCTCTCCGACGGGAAGAGTCACTGCTGCATCGCCATAATATCCGTCATAATATGATCCGAAATCGAGACTTACGATATCTCCGTCCTTCAGGACTCGATCGGACGGTATGCCATGTACAACTTCTGAATTAACGGAGACGCATAATGACGAAGGATATCCCATATATCCCTTGAAGGCCGGCCTCGCACCTTTCTTCAGCGCCATCTCCTCGGCATATCGATCAAGATCCCCCGTTGTCATGCCCGGTTGCAGAATCCCTTTTAATTTTTCAAGGACCTCGGCGACGATTTGATTGCTCACACGCAACTGCTCTATTTCTCCAGGAGATTTTAATATAACCATTTGCTGCGATCTCGCCTTATCGAACCGTCACCGCCTCCGCCCGATCCGTCCCTTTTTCATAAAACCCTCATACTGCCTTGTCAACATATGTGCTTCAATCTGCCCTGCCGTATCGAGAGCGACGCCAACAACGATGAGGAGCGCCGTACCTCCGAAATAAAACGGAACATTAAATTTACTGATGAGAATACTCGGCAGGACACACACAGCCGAGACGTACAAAGCACCGCCGAATGTCAATCGCGTCAATATCTTATCTATATACGCCGCCGTTCGTTTCCCCGGCCTGATTCCCGGAACGTAGCCGCCGTGTTTTTTCATATTATCCGCCACGTCGGCGGGATTAAAGGTTACCGCCGTGTAAAAATAGCAGAAAAAGATAATAAATGCTACATATAGTGATTCATAGAGCAGCCGCCCCGGCATAAGATAGGAAGACATGGCGTTCATCCACGGATGGGGCACAAAATTCGCGATCGTAGCGGGAAACATTATAATCGACGATGCAAATATCGGCGGAATCACACCGGCGGTATTGACCTTCAACGGCAGGTGGGTCGTCTGCCCCCCGTACATCTTCCTTCCAACAACCCTCTTGGCGTACTGCACCGGTATTCGTCGCTGCCCACTCTCAACAAAGACGATGGTCCCGACAACCGCAATCATGAGAACCAGCAGAATGACCACGAAAAAGATACCCATTTCGCCGGTGGACAAAAGACGGAACGTATTAACGACGCCCTCGGGGCCTCTCGCTATGATGCCGGCAAAAATGATGAGTGATATTCCGTTACCGATTCCCTTTTCAGTAATCGTTTCACCGAGCCACATAATAAAGGACGTACCGGCAGTCAGGGTGATGACACTCATAAGACGGAACCCCCAGCCCGGAGTGAGTACAATCGATACGCCCGTCGGTCCCGCCATACTCTCCAGGCCAACGGCGATACCGAAACCCTGAATGACGCTCAGGAGGACTGTTCCGTACCTGGTGTACTGGGTTATTTTCCTTCTCCCTGCTTCGCCCTCTTTAGAGAGCCTCTCGAGATGAGGAAACACCACCGTCAAGAGCTGAAGGATAATTGACGCACTGATGTAGGGCATAATTCCGAGCGCAAAGACGGAGAGGTTGCTCAGCGCACCCCCCGCAAACATATCAAAGAGCCCCAGCAGAGATCCCTTGGCCTGATCGAAAAATGCCGCGAGGGCCTGCGTATCGATTCCCGGCGTGGGAACATGCACGCCGACTCGATATATAGCGAGAAGAAGCAGGGTATAGAGTATCCTCTTCTGCAGTTCGGGAATCTTCGCGATATTTCGAAAGCCGCCAATCACTTCAAATAACCTCTACCGAACCACCCGCGGCTTCAATTTTTTCCCGGGCACTGCGACTGATGCCGTTCACCTTTATGGTCAGGGAATATTTGATGGTGCCCTTGCCGAGCAATTTAATTCCGTCACCTGCGCCTTTAATGACACCGCTTTCCACCAGACGATCGGCATCGACAACGGAACCCTCGGGAAACTTGTTTAAAGCTCCAATATTGACTGCAACAATGTCTTTCCGGAACAGGTTCTTGAATCCCCGCTTCGGCAGCCGCCTGGTCAGGGGCATCTGACCTCCCTCAAAGCCGGGCTTCACGCCTCCGCCTGAGCGGGCATTCTGTCCTTTTTCGCCTTTGCACGATGTTCCGCCGTGACCGGAACCATTCCCTCGGCCGACCCGTTTTCTTTTCTTTCTCGAACCGACAGGCGGTTGTAATTCACTTAAGTTCATGTCTCGTGCACCTCACATTCCTCGACAGAAACCAGGTGAGAAACCTTTCGAATCATACCCCGGATTTCAGCTGTATCAATAAGAAAGACCGTTTTATTCATCTTTTTGAGTCCCAGTCCGCCGAGTACCATTCTCTGCTTTTCCGGTCTTCCAATGGGACTCCTCACCAGCGTTATCTTCAGTTTATTTCCCACGATTACCTACCTCAACACCGTATCTTTATGCCTCAACAGCGGCACCAGCCCCGAGACGAGCTATTCTGTCCTCTTCGCTCTTCAACCGCATTAAGCCGTCCATGGTGGCCTTCACAAGGTTATGGGGATTATGTGAACCGAGACATTTGGTCAAAATGTTGCCTACCCCGGCGCATTCCAGGATGGCCCGGACCGCGCCGCCAGCGATAAGTCCGGTTCCCTCGGATGCAGGTTTCAGCATAACCTTGCCGGCACCGTACCGCCCGACTATTTCGTGGGGAATGGTATTGCCCACAAGGGCGACTTTCTGCATGTTCTTTTTCGCCTTTTCCATACCCTTCCGGATTGCCACGGGCACTTCCTGCGCTTTCCCCAGCCCCACTCCGACGGAACCGTTTCCATCGCCGACAACGACAATGGCACTGAATCTGAATCTTCGACCGCCTTTGACGACTTTAGCGGTCCGCATGATGGCGATTACCTTGTCAAGAAGTTCTAATTCTTCCATAAGTCCCTTTTCCACTTCATGTGCTTATAACATTAAATATTCTCATCCCGATTGTTAGAATTGCAGGCCTGCTTCCCGCGCCCCTTCTGCCAGCGCCTTCACCCTTCCATGGTAGAGAAACGGCCCTCTGTCAAACACCGCGGCCGTGACATTCCGGGCGGTCAATTTCTGCGCGAGCAGCGCCCCGACCTTCTTTGCCGCTTCACTTTTTTTCATTCCCGAAAGACTCCCTCTGAGCTCCCTGCTCATCGTGGATGCGCTTGCGATTGTCTGTCCCACATCATCTGCTACAGCCTGCACATAGATATGCCTGGCACTCCGGAATACGGAAAGACGGGGCCTCTCAGCGGTACCGAAAAGCTTGCCTCTTACCCTTCTTTTGCGCTTCGCCCTTATCTGTACTAATTTCTTTGATGAAGCCAACGTCGAACCTCTCTCTATGTAAAAATATTATTTTCCGGCAGACTTTCCAACCTTTCGCCGTATCTTCTCTCCTGCATATCGGATTCCCTTGCCTTTATAAGGTTCGGGTTTCTTTATGCCTCGTATCTGGGCCGCAACTCTCCCGACAAATTCCTTATCCATCCCGGATACAACCATGTTGACCTGTTTTTCAATCTTGACGGAAATGCCATCGGGAATCATGTATTCCACCGGTTTTGAATATCCAACAAATAATTTAAGGATCTTGTCATCGACAAGTTCTGCCCGGTATCCCACACCGCTGATCTCAAGACCCTTGGTAAAGCCTGCGCTCACTCCGGTCACCATATTATCGATCAATGTTCTCACGAGGCCGTGAAATGATCTGCCGCGCTTATTTTCTGCAACCCTCCGCACGGCAATCATGTTACCATCGATCTCTACCGCTACTTCTCTCGGAATATCCTGCGACAGTTTTCCCTTCGGTCCTTCAACGACAACCTGCGACTCACTCACCGCCACGTTGACGCCGCTCGGAATTTCTATCGATTTTTTACCAATTCTTGACATGCGTGAATCTCCCCGTCATCTTCTCGCGTTTCTCCTACCAGACATTACAGAGAATTTCTCCCCCGACGTTCAGATCGCGCGCCTCTTTGTCGGTCATAATACCCCGTGATGTCGAAAGGACGGCGATACCATACCCGTTGAGAACCTCGGGAATTTCTTTGCTTCCCACATAGAATCTCCGTCCCGGTTTGCTCACTCTTTGAATGTCCGTAATAATCCGTTCATTCGCAGTGGAATATCTCAAATATATCCTCAACAGCCCCATCCGTCGCTTGCCATCACGTTTGACCTCGAACCCATTGATATAACCGGTTTTCTTCAGGACCTTTGCAATATTCAAATTCATCCTTGAAAAAAGGACATCCGTGCTTTTAAACTTGCGGTGATTGGCATTTCTCACCCTTGTCAGCATATCAGCAATAGGATCAGACATTCCCATAAGGCTTCTCCTCTACCAACTCGATTTAATCACGCCGGGCAATAACCCGTTCGATGCGAGCTTTCTTAAACATAATCTGCACATATCAAATTTTCTGTAATATGCCCGCGGCCTTCCGCAGAGGGGACATCGATTATACTCTCTGACAGCAAATTTTTTTGTCCTTTTTGTTTTTGCTATTAAGGATTTTTTAGCCACGCTCGCTCCTCCGGCTTCATCTGCTAGTTTCTGAAAGGAACCCCCATCAGCCGCAGCAACTGCCGCGCCTCATCATCAGATCTTGCTGATGTAACAATCGTAATGTTCATCCCTCTCACTTTGTCGATCTTATCGTATTCAATCTCAGGGAAGATGAACTGCTCCCGAACTCCCAGTGAAAAATTTCCCCGTCCGTCAAAGGATCGTGGGGAAATTCCTCTGAAATCCCTGATGCGCGGTATCGCCACATTGACCAGTCTGTCAAAAAACTCATACATCCTGTCGCTTCGCAACGTAACGGAACATCCGATGGACATCCCTTTCCGAACCTTAAACGTGGCGATGGACTTCCTCGCTTTTGTTATCACCGGCTTCTGTCCGACGATCACGGCAAGTTCTTCTGCGGCATTGTCCAGAATCTTGATATTCTGCGTCGCCTCACCGAGTCCCATGTTGACGACAATCTTCTCCATCTTAGGGACCTGCATGGTATTTTTATAATTAAATTCCTTCATTAAAGCAGGAATGACTTCTTTTCTGAAATACTCTTTTAACCGTGCCATTAATCTTCCTCGTCCTCTTATTCATCCAAGATCTCGTTGCACTTTTTGCAGACACGAACTTTTTTCTTATCTTCCAGCACCTTGAAACCAACCCGCACACCGGTGTTGCAGCGATTACACAACACCATGACATTAGAAATATGAATGGACCCCTCTTTTTCAAGGATACCGCCCTTACCCTTAGCATCAGGCCTTTGATGCCGCTTGATCACGTGGAGCTTTTCAACCACCACGCGATTCTTCTCTTTTATTACAGAGAGAACCTTGCCGGTTTTCCCCTTTTCCTTCCCGGCTGTTACCAGAACCATATCGCCTTTTTTTATGTTCACTTCCCGCATCTGTATAATCCTCGATTTACCTGTTACCGATCTGCAACGTTAAATAACCTCAGGCGCCAGAGATACAATCTTCATGAATCGCCGCGCCCGAAGCTCCCGGGCAACCGGCCCGAAGATTCTGGTCCCTATCGGCTCACCGGCGTCATTGATAAGCACGGCGGCATTATCGTCGAACCTGAGACTCGAACCGTCATCCCGACCGATTTCTTTCTTGGTCCGCACCACGACCGCCTTCATCACATCACCCTTTTTGACCTTCGAATTCGGAATCGCCTCTTTTACCGAAACGATGATAATGTCACCAATCGAAGCATACCGCCTTCTGCTTCCACCCAATACTTTTATACACGCAACTCTCTTGGCGCCCGAGTTATCCGCAACACTTAATCTGGTTTGCATCTGTATCATAATTCACCCCAAAACATACCCATCATAAACCGATATCCGCCTAGAGCGGTTATTTCGCCCGTTTCAGAATTTCGCGAATCGTCCACCGTTTTTCCTTGCTGAGAGGGCGTGATTCCATAATCAGCACCTTGTCACCGATATTGCACCCGTTGACCTCGTCATGGGCCTTGTATTTCTTTTGTTGTTTCACATACTTATGAAATTTGGGATGTTTAATCAGTCTCTCCGTCATAACCACGACGGTTTTATCCATTTTATTACTCACAACAACGCCCTGGATGGTCCTTTTATTACCCCTCGTGCTCATAATCTATTTACCATCCTCCTTTTCACTCAGAACGGTTTTTATGCGAGCGACATCCCTTCTCACCTGTTTCAACGCGGACGTAGAATCAAGCTGCCCCGTGGCATGCCGGAAGCGGAGATTGAAGAGTTCCTCAGTAAGGCTCTTTTCCTTATCACGCAGCTCATCGCCACCGAGCTCTCGTATCTCATTAATCTTCATCGAAAATCTCCCTCGTCAGAAACTTTGTTTTTATCGGAAGCTTGTGAGCCGCCAGTCGGCACGCTTCCCGCGCCATTTCCTTGGAAACGCCCTCGATTTCATAAAGAACGCGGCCCGGTTTGATAACGGCAACCCACTCTTCAGGAGATCCTTTTCCCTTTCCCATTCTGGTTTCCGCCGGTTTCTTTGTCACCGACTTATGGGGAAAGATCCTTATCCATATCTTTCCACCACGCCTGACATGGCGCGTCATGGCGATACGGGCGGACTCAATCTGCCGCGCCGTAATTCTTCCGCATTCGAGCGCCTGGATTCCGAACTGTCCGAAATCAATCTTGTCACCGCCCTTTGCTTTTCCGCCCATGCGGCCTTTTTGAATTTTTCTATATTTTATTCTCTTTGGAGCTAACATATCGTCTTTCCCGCTTCAGTAACAATGGTCAGTTTAAACCGCCGTCTCTCTTTTATCCGGCAATACTTCGCCATGGAAAACAAGAACCTTGATTCCAATGACACCGTACGTCGTCCGTGCCTCGGCAAACCCGTAATCTATATCAGCCCTGAGGGTATGGAGCGGAACGCGTCCTTCCCGGTACCACTCTCGCCGTGCCATTTCGGCACCGCCGAGACGTCCGGCGCATGCAATTCTGATCCCCTGCGCGCCGAATTTGAGAGCCGATGTAACGCTTCGTTTCATCGCTCGTCGAAATGCAACTCTTCGTTCAAGCTGGAGGGCAACATTTTCAGCTACGAGCTGGGCATCCACCTCGGGTTTTCTGACTTCCAGTATATTGATAATGACTTCTCCCATCATTATCTGCTCGAGTTCCTTCTTGAGCTTCTCGATCTCGGCACCTTTCCGCCCGATGATAATTCCCGGACGGGCTACACGCATGTTGATCTTCGCCTTGTCGGCCGCCCGCTCAATCTCTATCTTTGAAATACCGGCATGGTAAAACTTGTCTTTCAAATAGCGTTTAATCTTGAGATCTTCGTGAAGGAGCCGGCTATAGTTCTTCTCGGCAAACCACTGGGAGTCCCATGTTTTAATTATTCCTAACCTCAGCCCGATCGGATTAACCTTCTGCCCCAAGCTTCACCTCCTGCTACTCTATTGCTCACCAACGATTATGGTAATATGGCTCATTTTTTTCCTTATCGGCGCGACTCGTCCCTGGGCCCGTGCCCGCCACCGTTTCATGGTCGGTCCCTGACCGACATATGTTTCTTTGACAAAAAGAATATTTTCATCGATATTCGGATTCTGGGTGGCATTGGCGACAGCGGATTCAAGGACTTTCTTGACGATCCCCGCCGCTTTTTTCTGCGTAAAAGCCAGGATGCGGTCCGCCTCCTCCACTTTTTTCCCCCGAATCATATCAACAACCAGCCTCACCTTCTGCGGTGAAATGCGAACATATTTTGCAACAGCTCTTGTTTCCATATCTCTTAGTACTCCGAGCGTCTATTTTTTCCCGTTATCGCCGCTTCATCCGCGATTTCCTGTCACCTGCGTGACTGTAGAATGTCCTCGTCGGAGCAAATTCGCCGAGTTTGTGTCCTACCATGTTTTCCGTCACAAAGACGGGAATGAATTTCTTGCCGTTATGAACCGCGAATGTATGTCCAACAAATTCCGGTGTTACAGTCGAACGACGAGACCACGTTTTAATCACAGCTCTGCTACTCGTTTCTTCAGCCTTGTGAACCTTGTTGAGCAGATGATCATCTACAAACGGACCTTTTTTGATTGATCGTGCCACTCTCTAACCTCTTCTCTTCACAATATATTTATCGGAACGTTTATTCTTTCTCGTCTTATAACCCTTTGTCGGCACTCCCCACGGCGTACAGGGATGACGTCCTCCCGACGATTTTCCTGCGCCGCCGCCCATGGGATGGTCGATGGGGTTCATGACAACACCGCGCACCTTTGACCGCCTTCCGATCCATCTCGTTCTGCCGGCTTTGCCCACGCTGATATTTTCATGCTCGATATTTCCGACCTGGCCGATCGTTGCCCGGCACTCAACATGAACCTTCCGAACTTCTCCCGACGGAAGGCGAATCTGGGCGTATGACCCTTCCTTTGCCAT
>JAFGWZ010000046.1 GCA_016936905.1 Deltaproteobacteria bacterium
AGTTCGAGGAATCCACGACGGGGGATAACGACTCCCATATTCCCCGGAACGGGTTCCACAATCACACAGGCGATGTCATCGCCATGTGCGTCGAGGGCGTTTCTCACTGCATCACTGTCATTAAACGGCACCGTCATCGTCAACTCGGCGAGCCTTCCGGGGACGCCGGGACTGCCTGGAATGCCAAGAGTCGCGACACCTGATCCCGCCTTGACGAGCAGGGAATCTGAATGCCCGTGATAGCATCCGTCGAATTTCACGATCTTCTCTCTGCCGGTGAAACCGCGGGCCAGCCTGATAGCGCTCATGGTGGCTTCCGTACCGGAGCTTACCATCCTGACCATGTCTATGGAAGGAAAAGCAATCGTGATGGCTTCGGCCATCTCCACTTCCTGCTCGGTCGGGAGGCCGTAGCTTGTCCCCTGAGCCGAGGCATCCCGGATGGCCTCCACCACGGCGGGATGGCCGTGTCCGAGGATCATCGGCCCCCACGACGCCATATAGTCGATGTACTCGTTCCCGTCCACGTCCCAGATCCTCGAGCCCGACGCCTTACTGATGAAGATCGGCGTCGAATCGACCGATTTGAATGCCCTGACAGGGCTGTTCACACCTCCCGGAATGTATCGCACCGCCGTATCGTACAGCACGTCTGATTTTTTCTTCATCGTTTATTCTCCCCTCGGGAATTGGGAAACGTATATCGTAAAACGGAAAACGCAATTCGAATAACGTATAACGGAATTCGGAAATCGCATATCGTAAAACGTAAATGGAAAATCGGATAACGGGAATTGGAAATTGGGAAGCGCCAATTCGTAAATCGTAAATCGGAAACCGGAAAACGTAAATCGGTAATTGGCAATTGGGAAATGGTAAATAGTTTCTTCTGCCCGCTGTTCCCTTTCGCCTTTCGCCTTTTGCCCTTAGCCTGTCACTGTCCTCTGACCGCTGTTCCCTTTCGCCTTTCGCCCTTTCGCCCTTGGCCTTACGCCTATATTCGCCCTGAGCCCTGCGCCTTGAGCCTTACGCCTACGATCGCTTTTTTCCTGTGCGGCTTTGCCGCACTAAAAATACTCCATGCTCACCTTTTTGAATTCTTCCAGAGTAGGAAGAACCATATAATCGGATATTCCCACCTCTTCAGCAATCCGTCGGAGACGGTCCTCTCCGTTTTCTTCTCTGAAATGGATCATGGAAAAGAGATTATATTTCCCTTCGAACGGCGGCGTCCGTTCATAACAGTGGGTAACTTCAGCGTATGACGCAAGTTTGCCGCCGATTGCAGGGGATTCATCCCCCGGTACCGCCCAGACCACCATTACATTTGTGGTAAGCCCCGCCTTTGTATGGCGAAGAACCGCCCCGAATTTCCGCATAATCCCTCGATCAGCGAGATCACGGATGACGGCAAGGACGTCGGCTTCACTCATTCCAAGCCTGTCGCCGAGGAATTTGAACGGCCTTTCCTCCACCGGGATATCACCCTGAACGGCCCGTGCCACCTTTTTTTCTTTCTCTGTCAGCATATCAACGACGTTCCGTTTCGCCTTAAGCCCTTTGCCCTTGGCCTTACGCCTATATTCTCCTTTCGCCCTTCGCCCTTTGCCCTTGGCCTTACGCCTATATTCGCCCTTTGCCTAACGCCTTGAATCGACATACCACATGAAATAGTGCTTGACAATTGCTTTCCTTGTCGATAAAGAGGGTCTGCTTGCATCCATATGTTCTGTCCCGATCTCACGAATAGACAGCGCTGAGTCGGGAGGAGCATCAGATACGAGTCAATCAGGTTCAGAAAGGAGAAGAACATGAGGAAAGCGTTAAAAAGTATCAGTATTTCCATGATCGTCCTCGGCCTGCTTTTCGTGCTTGCTCCGGCAGCATTGGCGGCTGACGCATCAGCGGACACCATCGAGTATCAGAAGGCAATCGTTATCGGTGCCTGTATTCTCGCAGCCGGCATCGGTGTTGGGCTGGGCGCGATCGGTGCCGGTCTCGGTATCGGTAACGCAGCAAGCGGTGGATCGAGTGCTGTTGGAAGAAACCCCGACGCACAGGGCAAGATCATGCTCACCATGCTGGTTGGTATGGCGATGGCGGAATCCTGCGTTATTTACGCACTGGTTATCGGCCTTGTTATTCTGTACGCCAACCCGATGCTGAAGTACTTCCCCGCGCTGGTAGGCTAAACATCCCGGCATACTAAAACAAAAGAGGGAAAGCGAATAAACCGTGTCTTTCCCTCTTTTTTTGTCTCAAATCGTTAATCCTCCACAGGAATCACTTTTTGCGACCGTCCTTCCTTCTTCTCCGCAGTCAGGCGCTTCTGTTTCAGGACTTTTTCCTTCGCCTTCTTTGACCGTTTTCTTTTCTGCCTCCTGATCTTTTCAATCCGGGCCCGCTCGGTGCTGACGCGGCCTGTCTGTATTCTCTCGATCCGATCCAGGAGCAGCCGCCGGGCCAGGTAGCGGTTCAATCCCTGCGACCGGGCCTGCTGGCACTTCACCGAGAGACCGGTCGGTTTATGAACGAGAAACACGCAGGATGCCGTCTTGTTGACCTTCTGCCCCCCCGGCCCGGAGGACCGGATAAAGCTCTCCCGGAGGTCGTCTTCACTCACGCCGAGCTTTTCCATCCGATCGTTAAGCTCTTGTTCTTTCGCAAGGGATACGCTGAATCGCGACATATCTTCACCATAAAGAAGTAATTGTTTTACTCACCGAATCGGAAAGTATTGCTTTCGTGTTTAATTCATCCTAGGGCCCTTTGCCCTTGGCCCTTTGCCGGGATCTCGGGTTGGATGTGCCATCAAGCGACACTCCCGTCTTTCTAAAAGCTACACGTCCACAGGATCGTCTCCGTAGAGCACCATCTTTCCTTGACAGATAACGCATTTCCCATTAATCTTCAATCATATTAATCCTTTTAGGAAGCCAAGGGTCAGGTCTTGCTTTTTGCCATGCGATTTCAGCAGAGGCAAAAAGCAAGACCTGACCCCAATGTGCGGCAGGATAATCGGAACAACGTCTCATGTTCAGCGCCACCCTCATCAATGATCCCTTTGACGATCCCGGAGTCTATATCGATCTTCGGTACAGGAGGGAAGCGCTTCTCTTCGATCTCGGAGACCTCCACGCTCTGCCGCCGCGAAAAATCCTAAAAATACAGACCATCTTTGTCTCCCACACCCACATGGATCACTTTATCGGACTTGATCACCTGCTGAGAATCTGCCTGGGCAGAGATCAGCATATCGCTCTCTTCGGCCCCCCGGGGTTCATCGGCCAGGTGGAAAGTAAACTTGGCGCCTACACGTGGAACCTCGTGGAGAACTACACGAACGACTTCATTCTGGACGTTACGGAACTCCACGAACGGCAACAGTCGACGCGGCGCTATCGCTGTCGCACCGCGTTTACTCCCGAAGTGATGACGGATGAAGCGGCGTACTCCGGCACGGTGATGGACCGCGACGATCTCACCGTTAAAGCGGTTTTTCTCGATCACCAGACGCCGTCGCTCGCCTACTCCCTGGAGGAAAAGCAGCACCTCAATATTATGAAAAACGCCCTGATCGACATGAATCTCCCTGTCGGCCCGTGGCTCAGCGAACTGAAGCAACGCATACTGCGGGGCGATCCCGATACGACACCTGTTGAAATCAGGGGAAAACACCACATCGAAAAGGATGCCGCCACCCTTCCGCTGGGCGTCTTGCGGGAACGGATCATCAAGGTGACTGAAGGAATGAAAATATCATACATCGCCGATGCCGTTTACAGCGACGACAATGCCGCAAAAATCGTGAACCTCGCCGACTCATCGGACATCATGTTCATTGAAGCCACCTTCCTCGATGAAGACTCGGAACGGGCAAAAAGAAAATACCACCTGACGGCCCGCCAGGCGGGAAAGCTGGCACGGAGGGCGGGAGCGAAAAATCTCGTTCTTTTTCACTTTTCACCCAAATACCGGGGCCGCGAACAGCATATCGTGGATGAGGCGATGGCGGCGTTCAGAGGAAATGAGAATGGCGTGTGAACGATGCGCGACCTCTCGCCGCCGGGACAGGCAGACAGACATCAGGGTTTCTCTATCTGAAATCCTTCCAGCTTGATGGCCACCGACCGCTGCAGAAGGTCAATCGAAACAACGAAGAGGTTCTTTTTCAGGTCGGTCCGGACTACCACTCCCTCGATACCCTTGAACGGGCCGTCGGCAATGCGCGCCTTTTCGCCGACCCGCGGATACATGTATGCCTGGATTTCGACTTTCGAATCGACGATGCGCCGGATCGCTTCTATCTGGGCATCCGGCACGGGAACGGGAACATGACTGTTCGGTTTGCCCAGTATCCTCACCACACCGTGGGTCTGGAGAACATCGACCTTGGTTTCATTGGTCACAGTATGCATATTGATAAAGAGATACCCTGGAAAGAGGGGAATGTTGATGCGCTTTTTCCGGTCCTTCCGCTTGCTCCATACTTCCACCTTGGGAAGATAGGTCTCTATCGACTTCTTGACGAGGAGCGTGTTCGACTTGTCTTCGTGCCGGCTTTTTACGTGGACAGCATACCAGGGCATTGATCTTTCCCCGTGTGATAACGATGTTGTCGATTATTTGAGAAATGATGCGTCACAGACGACATCATCCCCTTTTCGAAAAACTCTGTTGACGGTCACCTGGATGGAATCATCCATGGCCTTGATCCCCATATCGCCGACCGCTTCGATGCCCTTTCCGATGATCCTGGGGGCCGTAATGACGAACATTCTATGGGGGAGGCGTTCCCTTATGAGCGAGGTGATGATACCGGCGCCGCCTTCCACGAAGACCGATGAGATGCCCCGTTTCCCCAGTTCGCCGAACAACGCCTTCAAGTCCACACGATTTTCCGCTGTCCGACCGACCACTATCACGTCGACACCCATGGCTGTGAGTTTTGACTTTTTTGCTTTGTCACCCGCGGCCGTCGTCGCGATAACCGTC
>JAFGWZ010000008.1 GCA_016936905.1 Deltaproteobacteria bacterium
ATCGACACGGCCTGATTATATCGACGAGGAACGAATCGCTGTCCTGAAAAGATATTCCGTACAGACCGTCGAGATCGGCGCGCAGTCGATGATCGACGGGGTCTTGGAACGCTCGAAGAGGGGACACACATCCCACCACGTGAGGCGGGCGGTCGACCTCCTGAAAAACTCGGGGTTCGAGACGGGAATTCACCTCATGGCAGGGCTTCCCGGCGATACTCATGAAGGGTTCAGGTACACGGTGGACGAAGTCATCGCCCTTCGCCCCCATATGATCAGGATCCATCCCACCGTGGTCCTCGCCGAGACTGAACTGGCCGACATGTATCGCCGGGGCGACTATACCCCCCTCACACTGTCCGAAGCTGTCAGCCTCTGCGGTGATGCTCTTGGAAAATTTGAAGTGGCGGGAATTCCGGTGATACGTATGGGGCTCCAGATGACAGAGGAAATGGAGCGGAAGGGAGCAATCGTAGCGGGGCCTCACCACCCGGCGTTCCGGTCGCTCGTTCAGAGTTCCCTGCTGTATGCGAGGGCATCGGAGCTTCTGGCCGGCGCCGGTTCACGAGGCAAGGTCTGCACCTTCCGGCTCAATCCGAAAGACGTCTCTGACTTCAGGGGGAAAGGGAACGGTAATATCGAACTGCTGAAGGACCGTTTCCACCTTCCGGATATACGCATCATTACAGAACCGGAACAGCCCCGAGGAACGGTCGTGATGGTCACGGAAGAGACGACATGCGGCACCGGTTCTTGTGGCTGATGTCCGGGAGCCTTTTATTAGTCTTCACGACAGGAGGTTTGAGTGTTCAAATCAGGTTTTGTCGGCATTATCGGAAAACCGAATGTGGGAAAATCAACGCTGCTCAACTGCATCATCGGCGAAAAAGTAGCCATAACGAGCCATAAGCGTCAGACGACGAGAAACCGGATCATGGGCATCTATAACAGCGATGAGGGGCAGATCGTTTTTATCGACACGCCGGGGATACACAGGGCAACGTCGCCGCTGAACAGGTGTATGGTGTCCGCCGCGGTCAGCACTTTCGGGGACGTCGATATCATCCTCTTTCTCGTCGATGCCAATGATTCCTTCGGCGCCGAAGATACTCTCATCGTCGAATCGCTGGCTACCGCTACCGTTCCCGTCATCCTGGTCATCAACAAGATTGATCTGATCGAGAAGGAACGGCTCCTGCCCTTTATCGATGATCTCAGACGCCGGCATGCGTTCGAAGATATTGTTCCCGTCAGTGCGCTCGGCGGGCGTAATGTCGATATTGTTATGACCGCGATCTGGAAGCTGCTGCCGGAAGGACCGAGGTATTTCCCCGACGATATGTATACCGACAGTTCCGAGCGATTCATCACGGCGGAGATTATCAGAGAAAAGGTCATGTTGCTGACCCACCAGGAAATCCCATACTCAACCGCCGTTGTCGTCGAATCATTCAAGGAGGATGAGCGAACAAATCTCATCAGGATCGGCGCAGTCATCAATGTCGAAAAGAATTCCCAGAAGGGAATTATCATCGGAAAAAGGGGGAGCATGCTCAAAGAGATCGGGAAACAGTCGCGCCTAGAGATGGAACGGTTTTTCGGTACCAGAATATATCTTGAATTATTTGTCAAAGTGAGTAAAGACTGGACGAGGAATGAACGGAAGCTCAAGGAATTCGGATATACGTCGTGAACCGGGAACAGCCTCGGTGTGAAAAGGCTAAGGGGAAAATGCTTAAGGCCAAGTGCAAAGGTCGAATTCCCTCAGGGCCGGGAGAAGGCGGTCAATCGATCAAAAAGCTCCATAAGGACCGCTCAAATGAATGTGCGCAGGAGATTGTAAACACACTGCATTGAATCGAGGAATTGACGAGTGAAACCAATCATCGCCATTGTCGGGCGGCCGAACGTGGGCAAATCTACCTTCTTCAACCGCCTGTCGAAACATAAAAAAGCGATCGTCATTGATGAGCCGGGAGCGACCAGGGACAGAAACTATGCCGATTGCGAGTGGAACGGCCGTATATTTACCCTCGTCGATACCGGCGGATTCGAACCGGTGTCCATAGACCGGATGCTGGTCCAGATGCGGGAACAGACAACCCTGGCAATCGAAGGGGCGGACGTCATCATCTTTCTCATGGATGGGAGAGAAGGACTTACGCCGTCAGACAAAGAGATCGTCGGGATATTGAGAAAAACGCTCAAGCCGGTCTATTATGCCATTAATAAGGTGGACAGTCCAAAACAGTTTCCCGACGCCTACGACTTTTATCAACTCGGCATCGACCATGCATATCCCCTTTCAGCGGAGCACGGACTCGGCGTCGGCGATCTCATGTATGATATTATCGAGCGCCTGCCCCCGTCGCCGCCCGACGACGACGAGGATAGCAGAATAAGGATCGCCGTGATCGGCAAGCCCAATGTTGGCAAATCATCCCTGATCAATAAACTGCTGGGGTATGAGCGTACCATTGTGAATCCGACACCGGGGACAACCCGCGACGCGATCGACACACCCTTTGAAATCAACGGCAGGAACTATCTTCTCATCGATACGGCGGGCATCAGGCGGAAAAGTAAAGTCAGCCTTCAACTCGAAAAATACAGCGTCATGGAGGCCATCAGGACGCTCGATCGCTGTGATGTCGCAATGATACTCATCGACGCTTCTGAGGGAATCACCGATCAGGACACCAAGATAGCGGGCCTCGCCTATGAGCGGGGAGTTGCCTGCGTCATCGTGATGAATAAATGGGATCTCCTGGAAAAGGACAACAGCACCATCGGCGTCCATGTGAAGAAAATAAAAGACAAGCTCAAATACCTTGATTTCGCGCCGATAATATCCCTTTCCGCGCTCACCGGTCAGAGGATCTTCAGGATATTCGAATTGATCGAAAAGGCTTACGAACAGTACACGACGAGAATCTCCACCGGGGAGTTGAACAGGAAAGTCCGGGATTTTATTCAGTCGTTTCCACCTCCACGGTACGGAAATAAACCGAACCCTGTCAGTTATGTAACCCAGACATCGGTCAAACCTCCCACCTTTGTTTTCTTTGTTCGTGAGCCGAAAGGAGTCCACTTTTCATATGAACGCTACCTGGCAAACAGAATCAGGGAAGAGTTCCCCTTTGATATGGTGCCCATCAGATTGCTGTTCAGAAAAAAAGGCAGAGATGCATGATAACCGTCGTGCAGCGGCATCAAGAGAAACATACGGAAGGGTTACGAATGGCACGTAAAATTTTTAAGAGTTTCCTCACCATATTCATCGTCCTTGCCTCAACCCTCTTCTCGACACCTCCCCCGTGCTGGGCCTCCTCGTCCGTCAAGATCGGCGTCTTTCTGCCCCTGTCGGGGCAATCAAGCGCCCCTGGGCAATCGATTCTTCAGGGGATAAAAGTTGCCCACACACTGCACCCCACCGTTCTCAATCACACGGTTGAACTGGTAACTGTCGATACAATGAGTGACAGGATAAAAGCTGCGAATGCCGTTGAAAGGCTTATTAAATCAGATAATGTACGGGCAATCATCGGCGAGGCGACGACGAACGGAACACTGGCCGGAGCGGCAATTGCCGATTGGGCCAAGATTCCCATGATTTCCCCGGCAACGACCAGTCCCTCCATAACCCGGAACAGAACATATGTTTTCCGGACCTGTTTCAACGATACTCTTCAAGGAAAAGCCGCCGCCACCTATTCCTATGAAACGCTCGGCGCGCGAAAAGCGGCGGTCATGCTGGATATTGCTCAAGACTACAGCATCGGCCTGGCAAATGCTTTCGAACGGGCATTCGTGAACAGAGGCGGATCGATTGTCTCTCATACCTACTGCCAGACATGGGATCAGGATTTCACCACGCAACTGCAGGCTGTCATAGCCGCAAAGCCGGATGTTCTGTACATGCCGAATTATTATCAGGAGGTCATCGAAACCTGCCGTCAGGCCAAAAAGCTCGGGTTGAACATTACAATGATATCGGGCAATGCTGTTCAGACGAATGAACTTCTGGAACGGGGCGCCAGTGACGTTGACGGCCTTATTTTTACCGGACATTTCGATACCTCTCTGGCGGATACTGCCATGGCAAAACAATACCTTAACCGATTCAGCGCCGCGACAGGCCAGGAAGCAGACCCTTACGCGGTACTCGGCGCCGACGCATATTTCGTGCTCATCGACGCGATCGAAAGGGCGAAATCCCTGAGGGCTTACAAAATTCGCCAGGCCCTGGCCCATACAACCGGTTTTCAGGGAGTATCGGGCGGCATCACCATCGGAGATGACGGAAACGCCATAAAAAATATCGTCTTCATGCAGGTGAAAGACGGAACCTTTCGCCATCTCACTACGGTCAACCCGGGGAAAGAAGCTCAGACGGTTACATCGGGAAATTCCGACACCGCCGGCATCAAACATCAGGACACGCGGACCGGAAAGAACTGACAGAGTTTACCGTGAAGCACTCGCCGTGATCACATCAAGGATGGAGAGCCTTTCCTCCCGCCGTTCATGCGGGAAATGAGACTGATTTTGGGAGGTACTGTTTGTTTGGAAATAGAGATGAAATGTGATATTAGGTTATTTTAGTAATTTCAGGCAGTATAGGTATGCGCGACCACCGTTTTGTCGCAGGAAGTGGCACGGGCATCACGCCCGAAATGAAGGCATGGCGGCATTGCGGCAGGCACATTGGTTATAAGGAGAACTCCGGTGGTCGGCCAGTTTTATCTTGACGTGCGACATCTGTCAGGTTATACATGCGGCTCAGCAGAGCCGTTAATTTCGTAATAAATTCACTAAGGAGGGCATACGGTATGAAGAAAATTGGTGGTAAGTCTTTTATTATTGTATTGTCGCTTTTATTTTGTGCATGCTTCACTTTCAGCACAAGTTTTGCCGCTGACGTCATAAAGCTGGGCGTCGCCGGCGCTCACAGCGGCGATCTCGCGTCATACGGTCTGCCGTCCGTCAAGGCAGCCGAACTTGTTGTCAAAAACGTCAACGCTGCGGGAGGGATCGACGGAAAGAAGGTCGTTCTCCTCATTGAAGACGACGCCTGCAAGCCTGAGCTGGGGTCAAACGTCGCCACAAAACTGCTCTCGGAAGGCGCCGACGTCGTCATGGGTCACATCTGCAGCGGTTCAACCAAGGCGGCCCTGCCCCTTTACAAAGAAGCCAGCATCATCTGCATGTCCCCGTCGGCAACCAACCCGCCACTTACACAGAGCGGCGATTATCCGAACTTCTATCGAACGATCGCCTCCGATGACGCCCAGGCGAGGCTCGAGGTTGATTACGCTCTCAATGTTCTCAAGGTCAAGAAAATTGCCGTTATTCACGATAAAGGGGATTACGGGAAAGGACTCGCCGAGTTCGCGAAGCAGTTCATAGAAAGCTCCGGCGTCAAAGGCCAGGTCGTCCTGTATGAAGGGGTAACGCCGGGTGCCGTCGATTATTCGGCGGTCGTGCAGAAGATCAAACGGTCCGGCGCTGAAGCGGTTATCTTCGGCGGGTATCATCCGGAAGCATCGAAGATCGTCATGCAGATGCGCAAGAAGAGAATGAAAATGTACTTCATCTCCGACGACGGCGTGAAGGATGACACGTTTATAAAGGTTGCCGGCAAATACGCCGAAGGCGTCTACGCCACGGGACCGATGGACACTTCAAAGAACCCGATGGCCATTAAGGCAACGAAAGAGCATCAGGAAGCCTACGGATCGGATCCCGGCGCATTCTTCCTGAACGCGTACGCGGCCACCCAGGCACTGCTGAACGCCATCGACAAATCGGGGTCAACCGATTACAAAGCCCTGTCGAATGCGCTTAAAACTGAGTGGGTGGAAACAACACTCGGAAAAATCAAATTCGACGACAAGGGAGACGCCATCGGTATCGGCTTTGCCATGTACCAGGTACAAGACGGCGTGTACGTCGAAGTATCGAAGTGAACGGATGATTAACAATAAGGGGGGACAGGCATGCACGGTCTGTCCCCATTTTTTTATAAAGTCATCTCCTTGAGAGCGGCGGGGGATGGTAAGGAGATAATACGTCACACTATGGATTATTTTCTGGAACTGTTTCTCGGCGGCCTGACGCGGGGAAGCATTTATGCTCTTATCGCCCTGGGCTATACCATGGTTTACGGTATTATCGAGCTGATCAATTTCGCCCACGGTGAGATTTACATGATCGGAGCGTTTACCGCCTTGATCGTCATATCAGTCCTGACGATGATGGGAATGAATACGATCGCCATTATTGTTATCGCCGGGTTCATTGCCGTTGTGTACTCCTGCGCTTATGGGTATACGGTAGAAAAAATCGCCTATAAGCCCCTGCGGAATGCTCCACGCCTCTCGGCGCTTATCAGCGCCATCGGCATGTCCCTGTTCCTCCAGAATTATGTCCTCCTCGCACAGACGTCGGACTTTCTACCGTTTCCGAATCTCATACCGAACTTCACATTCATGGAACCCTACGCCCATATAATCAGCTCAGCCGAAGTGGTGATTCTCATTACCACAACTGCTGTCATGATTCTCCTGACAATCCTCATTAAATTCACCCGGATTGGCAAGGCGATGCGGGCGACGTCTCAGGACAGGGATATGGCACGCCTCGTAGGAATCGATGTCGACAGGGTTATTTCCGTTACCTTCGTTGTCGGTTCGGCAACAGCGGCGATCGGCGGGGTCCTCATCGCTTCCCATATCGGCATGATTAATTTTTATATCGGTTTCATCGCGGGCATAAAGGCCTTCGTGGCCGCCGTTCTGGGGGGAATCGGAAGCATCCCCGGCGCCGTTTTGGGAAGCTTTGTCCTCGGGTGGACCGAAAGTTTTGCCACGGGATACATATCCAGCGACTACGAAGACGTTTTCGCATTTGTATTTCTCGTTCTCATTCTCATATTCAGGCCTGCCGGCATCCTCGGAAGAACGGAAAAACACTCAATATAAATTGAACGACGGCAAACGGTTGATACAACCGATGGTTTTTCGGAATGATGGTTAATTTTTCAGAAATAAAAAAATCACTGCTCGTTTCGCTGTGGTTCGTGTTCCTCACCTTCCCCATCATGGTGATCCGCGTCAATACCATTGAAGATGTTATCGAATGGCGATGGGAAAACATGATATTCGTCGGGGTGGGCAGCTTTTTCCTCTCTATTCTGTGGCGCTATCTCCTGAAGCGGAAGGAATACGGGATGAAAATGACCGAGGAGGGCGAACAGGTGCAACCGTCACTCGCCCAGCGGATCCTGAAGAACAAGAAAATTTATACACCTGTGGTCATCGTCGTTGCGATCTTCACGATCTCATTTCCCTTCATGTTCTCTCTGTATCAAACGAACATCATGATCTCGGCGCTGATCTATGTCATGCTCGGCCTGGGGCTGAATATCGTTGTCGGCCTCGCCGGACTGCTCGACCTGGGATACGTGGCATTCTACGCAGTGGGCGCCTATTCATACGCCCTTCTCAATTATCACTACGGCCTCAATTTCTGGATCCTTCTTCCCGTGGGCGGCGCCCTGGGGGCATTGTTCGGGATTCTTCTCGGTTTTCCCGTGCTCCGCCTGCGA
>JAFGWZ010000047.1 GCA_016936905.1 Deltaproteobacteria bacterium
CGATTTTAATCTCCCCTCCGTCCGGCTCACTGTGGATATGCATCTATCACAGTTTTGCTCCTTTGCAAACCGCAGGCGGTTCTATTTTCGTCAACGGCTCGCCCCTCCCAATGGCACACCCAACAAAAAGAGGTTCCGGCATCAGCCGCAACCCCTTGATTTTCATGGTAGGCGGTACTGGATTTGAACCAGTGACAGTCCTTGTAAGTGATTGATATAATTTCATTATAAAAAGGGCTGGCACTAAGTTGGCACAAAGAAGGTAAAATGAAAACAAATAGCAGATATCGACACTTTTAAAAATCCATAGCGGCTTTCGATATGTGTTTCATGTCTTAAATTTTAGGGGATGTTGACAGCATCATACTGTCATCTTATACCAATGAGCCTTTGGCTGATGATATTCGTTTAATAGCTTCAGCGGGATCATAAAATACAGAGCAAAAAAAAGCTTCTCAGAATATTCACGTACACTCCGTCTTTTTCATCCTGGAGACACTCTTCATATCACAGGTTTCTCTACTTCGGTGATAGCATTTTCCTAAATGCAATTTTCTAATTTGAAAGATAGCTTCCTCTGGTGACGCACGTCATTAAATACTCCATAGGATGATAATAAGTGAGAATTAAATCCGGTTCCGTTGAGAATGGGCTCTCAAGGCTCGTCGGAAACGGAACCGGGTTCCTGTCATGGTTATCGCCTGCCATTAAAAAAAATCATTATCCCAAAAAAAATATCTTGACAAACAATATATACCATTGCTATGTAATGCACTACATGTTACAGCATGTGAATAATGAATGGGGGGGGGATCAATCATGGTTCGACCTAAAAAAGACGAGGCAAAAAAACAGTACACGGTAATGCTCGAACCGAGTACCGTTGAAGAGATTGACAAGCTAGCTGAAAAAATCGGAATCACACGAAGCCAGCTTATGAGAAACCTTATCATCACCGGCATCGAAGACACAAAGATGTTAGATAAGCTCGGCATCATCGGAACGGTGAAGATAGCCCGTGATCTGTATGAGAAGATCGTGATCGGAATATCAAAGGGAAAGATACGGCTCGATGATAAGGGAGAACTGGAAGTCAAAAAGTAACATATAAAAAACCCGGATTATGTTGCAGCATAACCCGGGCAAACACGTTCCAAAAGGGATCACGTCTCCTGGCAGAGAATGACCGGAACGCATTTGCGTACATTATACCATCATGTGCCGATGTGTCAATGAAGCCTTCTTGGAACGTCCAAGGAGGTTTTTTTATGTCACAAACGTCTCACTTCTACACCATCATGCACAAGATACTCAAAACCTTCCCCGGCTCATACTGCCTTACGGAAGAGGAACAGAAGTATGTCAAACAACAGGTAGGACAACACGGGACAACCGATCTTGGATCCCGTTTGCCCGTTAGCTCTCGCAGAGAGAGCGCAAGGGCAAGCACGCAAGAGGATACACCTGCTCCTGCAAAACCTTGCCGTTGCAAACGTCGTGAAATTCAGTGCGATATTTTCCCGGAAGTAAGAGGGAGGCGCCGATGAAAAAGCATCCTTCTGCCGGCACATCGTCTGACGAAAGCATGGCGTTGTCTGTAACACGCCATGCGCAAATTTCAGTAGAACCTGTAGAATGGAAATATCTGTACTGTGGAATAGATACATTAGACATAGGATTTTATGTCAATTGGGATTCAACATGGGGTGATGTACGTCATGAGTTTGATATCAGGAAACAGCAAGCTCAATTGAATGACGGGCTCATCGTTGATTTGCCGAACATTGAGAAACACCTATTCATGGCGTCCGGCAAAAACAAAGCGTATCGTTACCACCTTCAATTCCCCGAATATCATATGTATGTCGCCATCAGAGGCACAGCGGGGGGCAGCCCGAATGTCTACGTGTCTCTCAATTCGGAAACCATCAGCCGCCGCGGCATTGATAGTTCGGTCGCAGAGGTGGTGAAGGTCATACACTCCTTTGGCGGCAATATATTTCTAATACAGCCAAGCAGGGTTGATCTGTGTGTTGATTATAAGGTGCCAGGCGGGTTGCCTGAATCTTTTATAAGAAGCCATGCCGTATGCAGATCGGACGACATTCGGACATATGTGAACCGGGAAGGAATGGGGACAATCTACTTCGGTGCTTTGGGGGCTCCTCTTATGTTGCGGTTCTATGACAAGGGAAAGGAAATAGCAAATAAGGGGAATGAAGAACGGTGGTTGTCACAGTGGGGGATTGATGATCCGACTGATGTTTGGCGTGTTGAATTTCAGATCAGAAGAAAAGTCTTAAGACAGCTTAAAATAAATACAATGGATGACCTGAAAAGGAAATGTTCCGGCACATGGAAATATTTAACCGGGGAATGGTTTTCGTTACGATCCCCGACTAATCAAAACACGTCACGTCGTCCTGTTCATGAGTTATGGGGTGATGTGCAAGATAAGGCTTCATGCTTCGGTCCTGATGGCGAAGTTCATCGACAGTATAAGGCAGACCCGAAAATGTCGCTGAAGTGGTACGTATCCCGTCTCGCCACTATGTATATTGCCTGTGCGGCAATTCTTGGTGATAGAGATCCCGGGCGGGTGGCTCGTCGTCTGCAAAGCGAAATTCTCATACACTTGGCAAAAAAAGATTTTGCATATGAGTGGGAAAAGAAATCGATCACTATGGGGATAGATCAGCAAGATAAGTCCGTTTCCTTACAGGACGGGGATTCTACGAGCTTCAATCATGATCCTTCGGTGAAGCATTACAAGATCGCCATAGGGAACAAGGCACGATAACCCGGACGGGATATAGCGGGGTGGTGGCAAATTGAGATCAGCCGTGGTACATAATAACCCTCACTACAAAGGGGGTGAAGTGTGTATGATCGGCGGAATATATTCTGATGAAAAGTGCCCGGCATGTGGAGCAAAGCTCGTTGATAATCGTAAAGACGGGGTTACCTGTCCGAATCATCCAGGGGTCTATGCTCGGAATCTGCGTGTAAAGTTTAAGCAGACATACAAACGATTCACGGATTACAATGCTGCGGATCAGTTTCTATCTCATCTCAGACACGATGTTAAAAGCTACGATCCCAGGGACTACCAGAAAAAGAATCCTTTGGGGTTCGCGAACCTTGCAGACCAATGGTTATTGACTAAGGCGCATCTGAGATCGTATCGGGACATCAAGAATCACATCAACCAGGCCGTAACCTACTACGGCAACACGAACATAAAAGATATACAGTATGGCGAACTGGAAGATTTTTTCAATTCCCTATCGTGTGGAAGTAAGTCAAAGCATAACATCAGGTCGGTCATTCACAATTTCTTTAAATGGGTGTGGAAACGAAACAGGAAAACATTCTCAAAAGATGATTTCCCTGACTTCCCGGTTATATCATTCACTCTCGGATATAGGAAAATCGTATCAAAAGAGGTTCAATGGCAGATACTGGAAGAAATAAAACGTACTGCACCTTTCAGGGCGTGGCTTGCGTGCAAGTGGCTCGCTACGTATACGAAAATAAGACCGGGTGAACTGGTGCGGATCACGGAGGGCGATATTGACCGTGATAATGGCATCATTCGTATAACCCACTCAAAAGAAAATCGAGTTAAATATGTTCCGATGATTCCGGAAGACATTGAGATAGTCCGTACCCTTCCTCTGGGAGTTCCTTTTATTCCCTTCTTCCGACACGAAATAAGCGGTCACGGAGTTAAAGAAGGCCGTCCTTATGGAAGGAACAGGCTAAGAGTTATTTGGAGTGAAGCATGTAAAAAGCTTGGCATCGAGGGTGTCAGTCTTTACCCTGGGACAAAGCACAGCTCGGTTACCGCATTAAACAAAATGGGTTACTCCCCGGAAGATATACAGGCAAATGCAACGGGTCACCTTTCAGCCGCGTTCAAGCGTTATCTGGTGCCTGATGTCGACAAAAGCATTGAAATGTACCAAGCGAGTATGCCGGGAAATAAGAGGGAAATTTCTGGCACTAATTTGGCACTAAAAACGGGGAGTACCAATATTGATAACTCCCCGTTTTAGCTAACTAAATATGGTAGGCGGTACTGGATTTGAACCAGTGACTTCTACCGTGTGAAGGTAGCACTCTCCCACTGAGTTAACCGCCCGCGAGAGGTCATATATAGCGCAACGGTTTTCCTTTTTCAAGATAAAAAGCACCGTTTTTTCTCTCCATTGCCATTTCTCAAAACGTTGCTATTTTATAGTAAATAGTATGTGAACTGACGAAAGGAGGAGACACGTATGAAAACATTTCACTACGACATAACCGTTCATCCCGTCGAATCATTCAAGAAAGTGGCTTTTTTCTGTACCCAGGAGGGTGAATGCACCCTTGAAGAGCTTCCCTCCGACCAGGTAGGTGTCCTCAAGAACCTTCTGAACGAACGGGGGGAAGAGGGCTGGGAACTGGTCGATATGGCGTTCGGCAAGGATGGCCTTCTTGCCATCTGGAAAAGTGAAACGAAGGGGTAACGATCTTTTTAATCAGCAGTATAAAAGAGGCAGGAAAGATGAAAACGATAAAAATCAACGGGATGTCGTGCCAGCACTGCGTGATGGCGGTGAAAAAGGCGTTGAGTGGCATTGACGGAATCGAAAATGTTACCGTCGACCTGGCAACCGGAACGGCAACGTTTGAGGGAAAAGGTTCCGTTGACAGGGAAACCATACGGCATCACATCGAAGAGGCGGGGTACGAACTTGTCGAAGGATAAGCTTCATATCCGGGGGATGACCTGTTCCGCCTGCGTCACGCGGGTGGAGAAAGGGCTCAAGGCCCTCGACGGCGTCAGAGACGCATCGGTGAACTTCGCGTCGGAGAGCGCCATGGTGGACTACGACGACCGGATCATCGGCCGGGATACCATAAAGAAGGTCGTTAAAGACCTGGGATACGAGGTCATCGACACGGGCGGAACCGAAATGGAGGGCGTGGGGAAGAGCATCATCTCCGTCGGGGGGATGACCTGCGCCGCCTGCGTGCGACGGGTTGAAAACGTCCTGAAGAAAATTCCCGGCGTTGACGACGCCGCCGTTAATCTCGCGTCGGGCAGGGCGGTCATCTCTCACCCGGAACACGCCCTGGACCTGTCGGCGGTTGAACGGTCGATCACCAACGCGGGCTACGATTACCTGGGGCTCGTCAGGGATGAAGGGGATGATCCGATTGAAGTGGCCCGGAAGAAAGAGCTGCGTGAACTGAAAATCAAGGTAACCGCCGGGATCGTTCTGAGCGTCGTGATATTCATGGGGTCCATGCAACAGTGGTTCCCCCTTCTCAGCGATATTCCCCGCCGGTACATGTTATTTATTCTGCTTGTCCTGTCGACTCCTGCCGTGTTCTGGGTGGGAAGCCGGTTCTTCATTGGAGCAATCAAGGCGGCGCGGCAGAAAACGTCCGACATGAACACCCTCGTCGCTATCGGATCGCTGTCTGCCTATCTGTATTCCGCTTTCGCCACTCTTCGGCCGGACTTTTTCGTATCCGCGGGGATCATGCCCCACGTCTATTTCGACGGCGCCGCCATGATCGTGGCACTGGTTCTCCTCGGACGCCTTCTCGAGGCCGTTGCCCGTGGACAGACATCACAGGCGGTAAAAAAGCTCATCCGGCTGAAACCGAAGACGGCCCATATCATGCAGGAGGACGTTGAGAAAGATATCCCTGTCGAGGACATCATGCCGGGAGACATCATCCGCGTCCGCCCCGGCGAAACGATTCCCACCGACGGGATCATCGTCAGGGGCGCTTCGACAGTGGACGAGGCCATGCTGTCCGGAGAAAGCATCCCTGTCGAAAAATCAACCGACGGCACGGTATTCGCAGGCACGATCAACCAGGCCGGGAGCTTCCTGTTCC
>JAFGWZ010000048.1 GCA_016936905.1 Deltaproteobacteria bacterium
GATGCCCGGTCGCATAAAGCCGTACAACAGGCCGTACCGGGCAGTTCATAGGAGTTTATGTTGCCCGGCTTCATGATTCCCGGTCCATGGGTCTTTTTGATACATCATCAGCTCGCTCCAGACGCTGCCAAAACTCGACCTTCGGTCTCAGACAGTTGGCAGCGCTGATCTTCCGCTTCACCGTGATGTATTGGCAAAAAGCCCCCTGATGCCCGGTCACATGAATCCGGGCAACGGGGGTGCAGTTCCGTTTTTGCTTTCGCCTTACGCCCTTTGTCCTGTGCCGGTTACCAGTGCAGCCGCCGGATTATTGATCCCCACGTCTTGATTAACCGATCCGTCGAATCATTTTACGGAGCATGGCGGCGTCATGTCCCTCGATGGTCCGGTCATGGTAGAAGCGCTTCTGAAATTCCCGGATGAATGTCCCCGCTTCCGTCCGCGTTGCCCCCGGTTCTATTCTTTCAAGAAATTCCTCCAGGCCTTCCGACGGTTTCTTGTCGTAGCCCAGTCGGCGCATACGGCTCAGGAAACGGCGGATCAATCTGACGTCGGTCGACTTCCGCTGAAAGACAAATCGCCGGAGCGCCAGGAGCGACAGAACGGCTGCAACGATCGAAATAAAGCCGATGGCCACTGTTTTCTTCTCGATAGAGAAGCGGAAAGATGGACTGGTGAATGTTCGCTTGAGACGATTCATCAGTGTAAACTGTTTCTGCAGGTCATAGCTGATGACGAAAAAATTCCAGTAATATCTGATGCTGTCGAAAATCATCCTCACGGTGAAGAATATTCCTCTGGCATACGGTGATGTGTAAGCGTCAAAAGCGGCCGGTGTCGGATCGTATCGGACCCATCCCACGCCGTCCACGTATGCCTCTACCCAGACGTGGGCGTTCTTCTGGGGTACCGCGTAGTATTTTCCCAGGTCGCTGTAATATCCGCCGCGGTAGCCACCGACAAGACGTGCCGGGATTCCGGCGACTCTCAGCATGACCGCCATGGCGGAGGCAAAATATTCGCAGTTTCCATATCGATAGGTGAAAAGAAAATCCTGCAGGGGGGTATCCGTTACGGGGAGGTTCTCCAGTGAGTAGGTAAAGGCGTTACGTTTGAAATATGACGCGATTGCCTGCAGTGATTCGGTGGAATGGGTTCCCCCGGTGACGGTTCTCACCAGTTCTTCGATCTTGGGCAGCGGTCCCGGAAGCTGGAGATAGACATCTCTGTTGATGGATGGTTCGGGAAGAACCTCGGAAATGACCGATAGTGCGTTGTATCGAGTGGTTTTTACCATGGTGTCCCGAGTGGAATAAGTGAGGGTGTCGTACCTGTCGATGGATTTTCCCGATATGAAGAGTGGTTTATCCAGGCCAAACAGCATGAAGTGCACCGATGGTTCAAGATAGACGGTATAGCGAATCTGGCGGCCTGCCGGTACAGACAGGTCATTTTCGTCTGCTCGATTTATTTCCTTGCTCTGCCACGCCGTCCCGTCGAAATAGTCGAAGACGATGCCACGCCAGTACATGAGGTGCTCGGGAATCCGCTCGACATTTGCGCGAAATACAATGGCTTCGTCAAGCTGGATCTGTGAAACGTCTCCGAGGCGGACATTGTCGCTGAAGCCGCTTGTGGACAGCGACGCCCGGTTGAGAAAATCGAACAGGGGATAGCTTGTCCGGGGCAGACCGATAAAGAGGACCACCGCGAGGGGGAGGGCGACGACGGGAATGATCAGACTTTTGGCAATGATTTTCCATAGTGTAATCACGTCGAGGACGATGGTAGAATCTTCCGAGACATATGAGATCAGGATGATCACCGGAGACAGAATAATGATGAATAAAACAAAATAGACGAGAAAAATCATATCCAGCGACAGCAATGTCGATCCCGCCAGGAGAAACACCGATAGAATGGATATCTGCATATAGTCGCGGGCTTTCTTGTCTTCAAGGAATTTCAGGCCGATCAGAATAAGCAGGACATCGACGGCCGGGACAATCATATTTTCAGGGCTTATCCTGATAAAGGCGATGACCAGAAAAACCAGGACAATCAGATTGAGAATCCAGCGGGGAATGAAAATATTCCGATAGTCGAGGTACACGGAGCCAAGGCAGAGAATGAGAAACCCCGATGAGTACGCCGTGCCTGCATGTCCCAGGGTGGAAAAAACCCCGATGAACGCCGTGGCATACACGAGGATTTTCAGTACCGTTTCAACTTTGATGGAGCGGTTCATCTTTGCCATACAGTGCCAGGTCCTTCAGCATCCGTAACTTGTGCCCCCTCGATACCGCCGGTTGATGGTAAGAGCCGGAGATCTTCAGGCCCACGGGTATATTTTTTCTGATGAAGCTCATTATAATATAGGTCAGGCACGATATTTTAAATTCAAGGTGCCCTGCGGCGAAGCTGTCGAAATCGATGACCGGCGGTCGGACCGCTGTCGAAGCCAGTTCTTTTGTCTTCAATATGCCGGAACGGGCGCTTGCCTTCCAGTTGATATATTTCATCGGATCGCCCTCGACATAGTCCCTGATGGAGAGGATGTCGGCATCGAATCCCCGGATGTCCACCGTCTGTTCCCCCCGGAATCGATGCTCCCTGTCGAACGAGCCCCATTCTAAGCACTTCGCCGGTCGGGCAAAGACGAGAAAACGGTGTTTTTTCTCGATCATTCTGTATCGCGTAAAAAAGTTGAAAGGGAACACCGATGAGATGAAGACGTCGTCGATACCCATGAATCCCCGGTCGTCGAACGTCATGGTGATACGGTTCGATAATCTGCCCCGCTGTTCCGTGTAAGGGAAGAGAACCGTCCGCCCCCCAACGGCTACCCTGATCAGGAACGCCGGCATAAAGAGGCGATTGTTCACCACGGTTACCGTGAGAGGAAACTCGATGCCCGCGTAGATTTCATCGGGGCTTTTCAGCTCAATATCGATGCGGTCCAGGTTCCTCTTCCCGAGCATGCCGGAAATGATGAGAAAGCTTAAGAATCCCGCTTCGATGATGTAAACGAGATTATTCCCCGTATTGACCGCGGAAATACCCATGAACAGGGTGACGGCAAGGAAGAGCCATCCTGCTTTGGTTATTTTGATTACGCCGGGGTAGGTACGTCGTCGATGATCGATCTTACGAGCTCCTTCTTGTTGATTGAATCGTGTTCTTCTTTCAGAACGATGCGGTGGGGGATGCTGTACTCTGAAAGTTCCTTGATATCTTCCGGGATGACAAAGTCCCTTCCGCTGAAGTACGCATTTGTCTTTGCCGATTCTGTAATGGCAATTGCTCCCCGCGTGGAGATACCGGCACTGATGTAGCGGTGAGTTCTCGTTGCTTCTACGATCTTCATGATGTATTCAAGAATTTTTTCTGATACGTAGATGCCGTTTCTGATTTCTTCGTGAATCCTGATGACCTCGTTACGGTTCAGGATCGCATCGAAATGTTCCGGTTCGGTCTGGTTGCTTTCACGCCGGAGGATCTGTTTTTCTTCCTCGCTGCCGGGGTATCCGATACTGATTTTCATCATGAATCGGTCCATCTGGGATTCGGGAAGGGGAAATGTCCCGAACTGTTCCATGGGATTCTGGGTTGCAATGACGAAAAACGGCTGCGGATGGAGATAGGTCTTTCCCTCGATGGTTGTCTGTTTTTCGCCCATGGCCTCCAGAAGAGCGCTCTGGGTTTTCGGTGTTGCCCTGTTTATTTCGTCGACCAGAACGATGTTGTTGAAGACGGGACCGGGGTGAAATACAAATTCTCCGGAATTTTTGTTGTATATGGACAATCCCGTTATGTCGCTCGGCAAGAGATCGCTGGTACACTGAATTCTGCCGAAGCTGAGTCCCATTACCCTGGCTATGGCAAGCGCAAGCGTCGTTTTGCCGAGGCCAGGGAGGTCTTCGATGAGAAGATGTCCTTTTGAACAGCAGGTAATCAGGGCGAGTTTCAGCGCCGTGTCCTTGCCGTAGAGATACTGTGACAGATGGGCGAAGATTTCGTTGATATGGGATTGTTCGATGTCCATGGTTTCTCCGGGACCTGAAATTACTTCCTGTTATTATACGCACAATTATCATATACCGACAGTAAAAAAATATCGGAGCGAGGGGAATCCCGCCCGATCGACCGGCGGTAAAAAAGGAAACCCCGGCTGCACGGGCCCTGGGCGTCAGAGAAGGTAAGTCGTGGCGCGGCATCAGGTTTTCGGGGCAGCATGGGACATCTCAGATTTTCTGAAAAATGAAGGGACACTCTCGATAAGGCGCAAGCTCGACGGGATGAAACGGCAGGTGTTCATGGCTGCCGATGATGAGAAAACCGCCGCCGGCAAGGCGGCTGAGTATGGGGCAAAGGGCCGATTCCTGGACCTCCCGGCGGTAATAAGTGAGGAGATTATTTCGCAGGAAGATAAGTTTGAACTGTTTTTCAGGAGGATGCTGATGGACGAAATCATGGAGTAGCCACCGGATGTTTTTCTTCAGGGTACTGTCGATTTCCAGTGTCGTGCCGTTTTCCGTCGGGTGAAAATATCTGTTCTTCAGGTTACGGGGTACCTCCTTCAGCATCGATTCATCGTAAATCCCCTGCTTTGCCCTCCGGAGATACAACGGATTCCCGTCGGTGGCCAGTACAAAGAGCCGGGGAATGGGTGTTGCCGCCTCTGCCCACATCATTTTGAAGCTATATGCCTCCTGCCCGAGAGCGCAACCGGCGAACCAGGCGGTAAGCCCTTCAGCGTGTCTTTCGATGAAGCCGGGGATGATAAAATCATGAAGAATGGTCCACAACCGCCTGTCCCTGAAAAAACGGCTGATGGAAACGGTCAGCAGGCGTTCGCATTCCTGCAGGGCCTCGCTGTTGTTTTCGAGGACCGTCAGATATGATGTGACTGTGGTGCAGCCGAGGCGCTGCATATGCCGGACCAGCCGCTTTTTGACCCCTTTTCGCACCCTGCGGTATCCCCGCCTGGAGCGGTTGAAGCGGTCGAGAATCGTGTCGAATTGACGGTCATCCATGAGAGGTCGAAACCCGGCGTTCCGGGTCTCTGGATTACTTACACCCTGAGATTATCGAATCCCGTGCCATGACCATTATCGTGACCTAAGCCAGGTGGTTCCCATGGTAAAGCCCCAGCAGGTAGGGTTTCTGGCAGAGAAACGCCATTGCCTGATTCCTTACTTCCGCTTCCGCGAATGATACGGAATATCGAAACGTTTCATAATCGAAGGTAATACTTCGGGCGAAATAGAGAGGTTTCAGGGCATTGATGATCTCCCTCTTTTCTTTTTCGGTGACCTTGTCGAAAAGGTAAAAGAGGCTGTAGACGATGTGCGACCAGAGCATGATATCCACTTCGTAATAGTCCATGTCCTGCATGCTATTCATTCTCTCAAAGGCATAGGGGTTCAGGTATCGTTTGACCAGATTGTAGTAATTACGATATTCGTTGCGGCAGTCGCTCTTGAGCTTCACGATGTCGATGGAGAGGCTCTGGGGTTCCATCAATTTTTCGAGGCCGTAGTGCCCGACCTGTTTAACCCGATGCCGCCAGATAGCGTCCAACGACGCATCGACGTATTCTTCCAGCCACTTCTCCCGGTTCCGGTGCAGTGTGGAAAAGAGCGTGTAGACGACTTCTTCGAACATCTGTCCCAGTTTCGGCGCGCTGGCATTGTGGACTTTTGACCCCATTCCCGCCTGGCAGATCTTGAAATCCCCGAAAAGGGCGTTCAGCGACATGAAAATGTCGATGCCGTATTGCCTCGTCATGTCGTCCCATTCCTGCTCGAGCCAGTATGAACAGAGCCTGCGAGAGAAGGCGAAGTCGCCTCCGATGGGCTGACGGACGTCCAGGCCGGCCAGGGAATAGACGAAGGGGTAACAGAGATGATTGGTGATGGTGCCGTCGAACTGGTGCCGTGAGTAGAGAGGCGTTACGAAGTCGTATCCGTCCCGTATGGGGTATCCCAGGTATGATATCCACTCTGGTGTTATGGAGCGGAGATCGGCGTCGACGACAATGACCACGGAAGCCTCCGCGTTTCTGCAGAAGTGGAACAGATTCCAGAAATTATTTCCCTTGCCTTTTACTCCTTCGGGAGTAGAGATATAGTGTTTATCGATGCCCGATGGAACCTCCGCGGCGAGAAACGCTCTCCTGGTGTCATCGGGGCTGCAGTTGTCGACGTTCACAACGACGGTGCGTTTTCCGGGGAAATACTTTGCCAGGCCCTGTCCCGCCATTCCGGCAACGTACCCGATGGTTGACGCTTCATTATATGAGGGTATCCCGACGACGACGTCATATTTTTTTCCTTCCATATGGCTGTCTCCTTCTTCGTCTTTCGCAGTCATGCTGTGCTGTAGTGTATCTACTGTATACTATCGACAGAAATGGCAGATACATTGAATATGTGCCCGCGGGCGGGTTTCATGCCGTTTGCAACCGGTTATTAAGAGGTTGCCCCCAAACGCCCATCTGCAGCGTTCCCCTCAGCCTTCCCCGCTTTCGCGAGGACAAGCTCCTGCGAGGTATATTAAGTACGACTCACTCCTCAGGCTTTCGGGCGCCGTGCATCCGGACATTTTTGAACAGCCTCATACAATGACTTTTTCAACGGCCTGTTTATGGAGCGACGTGGCCATCAGATCAAAAATCTCTTTCGATTTGCTCGGACGGAACAGGGCAATAAAGATACATTTGGGACAGGCAAGCATGTCGTCGGATCCCGGGGGAAAGGGGTGCAATGGCAGATTACAGGAGGGGCAATACGGTTCATCGTGAAAACCTCCGCCTGGACGACGCCTCCAGAGGACTCCCCGCTCACGGACAAAGATGTCCTCTCCTTCCTCTTGCGTCTTCAGCTCATGTCCTTCCGTTTTCCCTGTCGCCGGATTGTGGATCTTCGATGATGAAACGTTTCCCCCGCCGTTTCGATACGGCCGTTGCGCCTCCTGAGTCAGGTCCCCCCGTGCCGGCGGGTGCTGCGAAGCTTCGTTCACGCTACCTCGATCAACAGATTGCAACTTATAATAATCGAATATAATTAAGTACATATCATAAATGAATCGATAGGGAAACCATTTTCCCTGCCTTTTCGGGCTTTTGCCCAGACAAAAAATTCATTTGGGCGGTCTTTGTAAAAAAGGCTCAGGGGGAAAGGCTCAAGGCTCAGGGCAAAATCGGGTTTTGAAATTGCCTGGAGCAAGCTGTCACTTTATCAAAAAGCTTCATAGACCCAGTGAAAATGAATGTGGGCAACTCCCCGTTTTGGTGCATCTCCCGGGCTCTCGATCAGCCGGGTCATCTCCCGTGACCGGTATCAACCGGTTCTGAAGATTATCTTCAGGTCATCATCACGAGGTCCTCCCTGAGGGGCAGTTTCCCAGCATAACCGGATTGAATGCCATACCCAGATCGCCTGGACAACGGTAAGCCGTTCCAGCTTGTCAATAAGCCGTTCCGTTTCGATGCCGGCACCCGCCCCCAGCTTCTCGTATTTTTCAACGTCTTCAACATCCCAGGCGAGGAACGAAGGCCATGACGCGAGACGTTTTGTATCCATGGCGGTGCTTCTGAAGACGTCGCAGAGGTGGGATGCCTCCTCGATGCTGAAGTGCCCCGTCATTTCTTCGCCCACCAGGTCGAGAAGCGAGTAGTACCGCTCGAGGTCGTCCTGTACGATTGCCGACGCGTCGCGCACCCCGGCGTCGATTCTTTTTCTGAGGGGTTCGGGGAGTCGTATATCCTTAAACATGTGATCCGTCCATTCTGTTTTTTTAACAAAGGTCCATTTCTTTTCCCAGGACTGTCAATGCAGCGGCGGCTGTCTCGACGATGCTGTGCGTAGTGCCGGGTCACATGATTCGGGAAAGCGGTAGACATAAATGGGGCTGTTATTGAGAGAGGATGCGGGATAAAAGACCTTGAAATGTCTCCATCCGGGAAGGGGAAAATTTCCAGACACGACACGGGCCCCCTGATGAAGTTCCGATTCGAGTTTACGCGCCACCTTTTCCATGACATCGGGAAACAGATAGCAGAAAAGGACATCGGCTTCACCGACATCTGCCTTCCAGAAATTCTTCCACCGCACCGCAACCCCTTGTTTGCTCATAGTGCGGAGCTTTGCCAGCAGGTAAGCGACAGGATTGACTTCATAGCCGATTGCCCGGACGCCGTACCGTTTGTGGGCGGCGCTGAGCACCCGCCCGTCGCCGCACCCCATGTCGATGAGAAGTTCATCATGTGCCATGGGGACTCCATCGAGGAAAGTTCGCACCCGGATGGACGCCGAGGGGTGAAACATGGCACCCCGCGTTATCGCGAAGACCGATAGAATCGACGACACAAAGACAAGCTTGACGATAAAAAGGCTCCCCATTATTACGAGAGCCGCCAGTATCCAGTTCGACATGACATACCTCTCAGATGCTGCCCCCAAACACCCATCTGCTGCGTTCCCCTCAGCCTTTCCGCGCTTTCGCGAGGACAATCTCGCTGAGACGTACTATCAATAAGTGCGCCTCGCTCCTCATGCTTTCGAGAACCTTGCATCTGGACATTTTTGAACAGCCTCATGGTATCGGGTCTTTTTCAACAGCCTGCTCCAAGCTTTGTATACAACCTTCATATAATTGTCAAAAGGTATCTTCCGAGCCTGAAATGACGTGCCACTGCGGTGATAACGGAGTTGATATTCCTTAGTGGCAGTGGTACAGGGATAAAAACCTGCGTTCATCAGGATATCGTCGAATCTGATTCTGGGGACTGGCGCCACCGGCGTCACTCTGCTACAATATATTGACCGTCGATACACCGGTCAGGCAAGCGGTACGGCGTTAGTAATTGAAGAGCGGAGTAATCATTATGAAACCGAGAATCGTATTTATGGGCACACCGGATTTTGCCATCCCGTCGCTGGAAATTCTCCTGGCCAATGGGTATCCTGTTATTGCAGTCGTGTCCCAGCCGGACAGGCCGAAGGGACGAGGCAGGAAACTTATCCCCCCGCCTCTGAAGGTCGTTGCTGAAAAATACGGGATCCCCGTTTTGCAGCCGGAGAGTGTCAGAGACCTTGGCTTTGTGGAACAGTTCAAACAGCTGTCGCCTGATATGATCGCCCTGGCGGCATTCGGGCAGATTATTCCGAAGGACATTCTCGACATACCACCGCTGGGCTGTCTGAATGTCCACCCCTCTCTGTTGCCCCGATACAGAGGGGCGGCGCCGATCAACTGGTCGTTGATCAACGGAGATACAGCCACTGGCGTTACCATAATGCTCATGGACGAAGGGATGGATACGGGAGATATTCTGCTTCAGGAAGAAACCGAAATCGACCCGCAGGAAATATATGATGACCTGCACGACCGGTTGTCGATTCTGGGGGCCCGGCTCTTATTGAAGGCAATCGAGGACAGGAGCGCCGGGAAGTCAACACCCCTTCGACAGGATTCATCGAAAGCAACCTATGCGCCGCGGCTGACGAAAGACATGGAGCATATAAACTGGGAGTCGGGCGCCGATTCTCTCGTGAATCTTATCAGGGGGCTGTCGAGCGATCCCGGGGCGTATGCGTTTCTCCGGGAGAAAAAGTTGAAAATCTACAGGGCCGTTGCGGGGAAGGCCGGAACGTCAGGTGAAAAGGCGCCGGGCACGATTGGAACACTTATGGAATCGGGACTGCAGATCACCGCACAGGACGGTCACGTCTACCTTCAGGAGGTACAGCTCGAAGGGAAAAAGCGGATGCCCGTTGATGTGTTCCTCCGGGGATTCAGGCTCTCGGCGGATGATCGCCTGGAATAAAAGGGGCTCTACTGACAGTTATACCTTGGGGTGTCTGTGAGGTACGGCGTCTTGCCGATGACCGACCAGATAACGGGAGAAGAAGGGCTTTGATTTTTACAAAACATATCATCGGCGTGTCATGTGTCGTGGTCGTTGCCATTCTGTTTGTCGCAGCGGGATGGGTGACGGCAGGTGACGACAGATTCCTTGTCCTCGGATTTACCGAGTCAACGGATGAGGCATCGCAATCAATTCCCGAAGGATGGGAGCTGCTCACGTTTATCGGAACGGCGGGCAACGCACTGTCGATATTTTGTGAGAATGGCTTGACGGTTCTTCACGTTCAGAGCCTCAACAGCGCTTCCGGGGTTCTGAAACGTTTAAACCCCCAGGGCGGGTCGGGCATTGATCTTACATCGTATCCCTTTCTTGTATGGCGGTGGAAGATATCC
>JAFGWZ010000049.1 GCA_016936905.1 Deltaproteobacteria bacterium
AAAGGCTTCATACGTTGAGCGAATCCGGATAGAGCGATATCCTTTATGCCGCGTCGCGTTAGCCGACAAGCTGCACAACATCCGCACCATCGTCATGGACCGCCGGCGGTTTGGTGATACGATCTGGGAACGCTTCAAGGCGACCAGGGAGGACCAGCTTCGTTACCACAGGGCTCTCGTGGATGCCTTTCGTGACGCGGAGGCGCCGGATTATCTCATCGAGGTGCTGGATTCATTGGTGTCAGAACTTGAAGAGAGTAATACTGTCGCATGACGAGGGGCCCGGCCGGTCAGTGTAAACGTTCAATCGGGAAAATGAGATGACACAAGAAATAGTAGACGGCTCCGTGGTAAAGGCATTGTTGAAGTTGTATCCGGGAGATATCCCCACGAGCTTAATGCGGGAAAACCCTGTCAGGGCCGAGGGGGATTTCGATCCGAACACCTACTTTACCGTTCTCACAAATCTCAGCATGAAGCCGGGCTATACGCTGGACTACGTGTACCACTACATAGATGATTTCGGCGGTTCTCCCTGTCTGTATGCACGGCCGGTGGACGAGAAGCCGCTTGATTCATACAGTGAACATCGAGAGTGGAACGGGGAGAACAACCTGCTTTCATTTCTGGTTGCCGATGGAACGCCGGATTCTTTCTTTCAGCTCGCCGTTTTCAACAAACTCGCCGGGCAGTTCTACCTACACTGGCACGCCAATTACAACGACCTCACAATCGTGACGTCACGAAAAGAACTGGAAACAATCATTGCTGACGTGAACCGAGGGGATTTCGGATCGAAATTTACCGAAGAACAGGCCTCCGCCATGCGGGCGATAGACCCGGAGCCCACGGTTGAATTATCTGAACTGATTGCAGTAGTCCGCTACTGTATCTTCTCAAAATGGGGCGGTATGGCCCGTCTGGAGGAATTGTTTCTGAGAAAACCGCCTCACTGGCAGGCAGAAACCAATCTTCTTGCCGAGATCAGTTATCACTGCGGCGTGTGCTATTGAGACCGGCGCATCGGCGGCATAACCGTCCCGGCCATGAAAAACGGTAGAGAGCGTCGCATCAGCGCGTAAGCTGAAGTCAAAGTGGGGGAAGAAAAGAAAATAGTAACAATTTTCAGTCTACCCCACGCTCCAGGAAATAACTCCCTGAATATGTATCCTCTGCGAATGCCATATCTGCAAAATTCGATAACCCAATTTGTTCATTACCTGAATCTGCCGGGATTGTTACCGCTTCGATCTCTATGCGCACGACTGCGCCAGCATAGACCCCCTGATACTGTGCGATAAATGTTACGATGATATCGATATAAACCCGTACGGGGCAACGTGGCCGGGATAATCCACTGCGGCAACCCGTGAAACAGGGGATGATGTCCGTATACATAATGATCCCGTTGTTCGCTGAAGGAATCATGTCGTGCTTTTTTGGGGGGGGGTAGAAGTTAATCTGGTTGAGGATACGGTCTTGCTGAGTCTGAATCAGATAGCCGTGATTTTCGGCAGAGATAAGTACTTAATATCAAGGCACATACACAACATTATTAAGGAAAGAGAACTTGAGGAAAAGTCAACTTTTGCAAAAATGCAACGTCTATCTTGCCATGCTTAAAAGTACTGCATTTTACATGCAGGGCCGGTGCAAAAATTGTGCAGCCTGGCAGTTGTCCGGGAATCCCGGACAACTGTCGAAAAGAAATGACAAGCGAAAAAGAACCGCCTATGATCACCGAGAGCTGACACATTTGGAAGGAATGCCGGACTCGTGGTCTTGCCCAATGAATGTAGATCTTTCCTCCTATTCATAAAATAAATAATTACAAATAAATACTTGATGTATGTTCACATATTTGATATGTTCGCTTTAAATGAACAAACAGAAATGATGAACACACTATGGCTAAAGACAAAGGAAATAGAGAGAAGGATATTCTCAAGCGCGCTCTTGCGGCGCTTAAGAATGTGGCGCCCTTCAATGTAGACGTCGAGGAAAAGACGCAAGCACTTAAAATAGCTAATGGTTTTCAACTTGACGGTGTGGTGCGCATGACACTGCCCGGCCGGGAGTTGAAGTACTGTGCCGAAGTTAAGGCCAACTTTACAAAAACACAGATGCTCTTGTATCTGGTTCACAGAGATACGTTGCCCTGTCCTCTTCTTCTGGTTGCCAGGTACGTCAACAAAGACATGGCCGAAGAGTTGAAACGAAACGAACTCGAATTTGTCGATACCGCCGGCAACATGTATATAAACCGGCCTCCTGTCTATATCTTCGTTAAAGGCAACAGACCCGTGGAAGCAACCGGACGCGGGCCTCTTAAAAGAGCTTTCCGGGCCGCAGGACTCAAGATGATTTATGATTTTCTGTGCAATCCCGGTCTTGAAAACAAGCCGTACCGGGAAATTGCCGCGGATGCCGGCGTTGCTCTGGGTACTGTCAACCGGGTCATGAAAGAACTCGGGGAATTGGGCTTTCTGCTGAACATGGGCAAGAAGGGCCTTAAGATGATCGAAAAGGAAATCCTGCTGCAGCGTTGGGTTACCGCATATCCGGAACAGTTGCGGCCGAAGCAGCTTCTGGGCCGATACAGGGGTGAACAAGGATGGTGGCAGCAGAAAAAATTAGACCCGCAAAAGGCGCAGTGGGGCGGCGAAGTGGCGGCTGCAAGGCTTACAGACTATCTGAACCCTGAAATGGTAACTCTCTACACCGTTCCCCATGAGCTCGATCAATTCCTGCTGGAAAATAAATTGAAAAAAGATACGACCGGTAATGTGGAAATTCTGGAGAGGTTCTGGCAGCCACGGCAGGATCAGGAACTCGTCCACCCGATTCTGGTGTATGCCGATCTTGTTGCAACGGGGAATCAACGAAACTTAGAAACGGCTAAAATAATCTATGAGCAGTATATCCTTCGACTTGTCCGGGAAGATTGATCGGGAGACAGTTGCCGCCCTGTCGGCGTTGAAAAACATCGCTGATTCTCTGAAAATACCCTTTTTTATCGTCGGCGCAACGGCAAGAGATTTCCTCCTAAAACACTGTTATGGTGTCGACCCTCCGCGGATGACGAGAGACATAGATCTGGCCGTGAAAGTTGCCGATTGGAAGCAATTCGGAAAACTGACTGAAGCATTAAAAGATACAAGAAAATTTACTGCAGATAGAAGAGAACAACAGCGGTTTCGTTATGACAACGTCCTGATCGATATTGTACCATTCGGTCCGATATCGGACAGAAATGGGAAAATATCCTGGCCGCCGGAGCATGAGATTTTCATGAAAATGACGGGTTTTCAAGAAGCCTATCAATGCTCTGTCACTGTAAGGTTACACTCAGATCCGGAACTGGATGTAAAAATACCGACTTTACCGGGATTGGCGCTACGGTCTTGCTGAGTCTGAATCAGATAGCCGTGCTTTTCGAGGGACAAGTCCTTGTCCGAAGCGTTCGCATAAAAAATACATCTTGACATCAGGTCCGCATTTGGTACCATATTCTGACCGGAGGTGGTGGAAATGAAAATAACAGAGGATATAAAACCGGTCACGTACTTGAAATCCAGAGCCGCGGATTTGTTAAAACAAATCAACGAGAGCCATCGACCTGTAATCATAACCCAGAACGGGGAACCCAGAGCTGTTCTTCTGGACCCTGAAAGTTACGAAAATATGCGAAATGCCATCGGTTTGTTGAAGCTGATATCTCAAGGTGAAAGTGATGTGCGGGATGGAAGGGTAAAACCGCAAGAGGAGGTATTTAAAGATATTGAGAATGCTCTGAAAGAAAAACTGCGATGAAGCCAAAGTATGATGTAATCTGGACCGGTGTTGCGGAAAATGATTTAAAAAATATTATTGAATATATTTCAGAGGACAATCCACAAGACGCGATAAATATATTGGAAAGGATACGGAAAAAAGCTTCAAATCTGTATACTCTTCCCGAAAGAGGCCGAATCGTACCGGAGCTTCAATGCCAGGGCATATTGCAATACAGGGAGCTGGTGATCCCGCCATGGCGCTTAATATACAAAATTGATGAACGAAAAATATATGTATTGTCTGTAATTGATTCCCGGCAGAATGTTGAGGATATCCTGTTAAACCGGTTGATTTATAGATAGGAAATACTAAAGGGGTCAGGTCTTGCTTTTTGTGGGTAGAAGCAAAAAATAGGGCCAGGAGGTGGCCATTTTGAAAGGCAAAAAGCAAGACCTGACCCCCAAAGTTGCTGATATCGATATAAACCCTTACGGGGCAACGTGGCCGGAATAGTCCACTGCGGCAACCCGTGAAACACGGGGCGCTGTTACCTCGCGGGGCCGGGTTGTGCGTTTCGCCTTCCAATGCCGGTGAAGGCACGGTAATAATGACGTCGTTCGTAAGAGTGCCTCTATGTACAAAAAGTTGATGACCATCTGCCTGATTGTCGGGGCGATCATATTATTCGCCCTGCCTGCCCTTTCCGGGGAATTTCACCCCGGTATCGAACAGATCAAGAAAAGGGGGAAAATAGTCATTGCCATGACGAAAGCGGACCAGCCCCCGTTCTTCATGGTCAACAAAAAAGGGGAATTGGACGGCCTTGATGTCAGAATGGCAAAGGATATCGCCCGCGAACTGGGTGTCGCCGTTGAATTCAACAGGACCGCGAAAACCTTTGACGATGTGGTCGAACTGATTGTCAGGAAGGAAGCCGACGTGGCGATCTCGAAGCTCAGCAAGACCATGAAGCGGGCGGAAAAGGTTCTTTTTACCAGGCCGTACATTGTCCTCAGAAAAGGGCTTCTCGTGAATCGCCTCAAAATGGCCCAGGCAGATGCAGATGACGACCCCATCGAATTTATTGTCCACATGAAAGGCGAGATCGGCGTTATCGCCTCGTCGTCTTACGTGGGTTTCGCGCACAGGATGTTTCCCGAGGCAACCATCAAAGAATTCAGCACGTGGGATGATGTTATATCAGCGCTTCTGGATGGCCCGATTCTGGCCGCCTTTTACGATGAACTGGAAATAAAAAAAATTATCCGTATGCGCCCGAGTATGCTCATAGATGTTCAGACCGTTATTTTCAAAGATGCAAAAGATCCGATCGCCATGGCCGTATCGTGGGATAACACCCATCTTTTATTCTGGTTGAACGAATACCTGGAAACACGAAACTTTGATCTCGACGCGGACAAGCTTCTGAGTAAATATTCCAAAATATTTTCCTCCGGGGACAAGCAGGGTGCAGAAAAAGAATAGCGAAAAGACAACTCGGCGATGGTTCACCTGGGATCTGCTTTTAAACCCATGGCTCGTCATCGCATCGATGATCCTGGGGATGTACATCGGTGCCTGCCACGGGAAACTCGCCGTGACCCTCGCCCCCTTCGGGCGTATGTACGTTTCCCTGCTGAAGATGTGCGTCCTGCCTATTCTCTTGTCGGCCGTGGCATACAGCATCGGAGGGCTCCTCAGGTCTCATTCGACGAAACGGTATCTGAAGCGAATGCTCGCCGTTTTCGGAATAACCCTCGTGCTTACCTGCGCCTTCGGCCTTGCCGGCGGCGCCATCGGACGCCCCGGAATCGGAATCGATGAGGGAATCCTGGGAAGAATCATCGATGATTCTCCCCTGGCACCCGACCTGGAAATTTTCTTTTTTCAGTTAAACGATCCCGCGGAGCAGCTCCCGGGACTGCTCAAATTCTTTACGAGCATCATTCCCGCGAATATTTTTTATTCCCTGACAAATGACATGAATCTGCAGGTTCTTCTTTTTGCAATCATCCTCGGCTTTGCCACCGGCCTGATGTCGACGGTGCATTCGGAAACCTTACTTTCCCTCCTGGACGCCGTTTTCAAGGTCTTTTCAAAAATCATACGATGGATTATCTATGCCCTCCCCTTCGGCCTGTGCTGCCTCATGGCGGACCTGATCAATCAGATCGGTACGGAAATATTGCTTTCCATGATAAAATTCATCGTTGTCTTTCACGTATGCTGTATCCTTGTCCTTTTCATAAACACCATCGTTATCTGGAAACGTTCAGGATCATCCTTTACCCATGTGATGTCCGCCCTCAAAGAGCCTATCATTCTCGCGTTCGGCACCCGCAACGGGTTCGCGACTCTTCCATCGGCGCTCGATGCCCTTCATGAGAAACTCAATTTCGACCAGACATCGACGAATCTCCTGGTCCCTCTCGGCCTCACCATATGCCGCTATGGAAACGTCCTGTATTTTGCCGTCGCCGTCATGTTCATCACCCAGTTGTATGAAGCGTCTCTCGGGTTTTCGGGAATGGCCATGGCCCTTGTCGGAACGATTCTGGCCGGCATGGCCACCTCGGGCGCCACCGGAGTCGTGATCCTGTCGATGCTGGCTATTGTCCTCGATCCTTTGAATCTTCCCCTGGACGCGGTACTCATCCTCTTCATCGCCATCGATCCCATTGTTGAGCCGATACGGACGGTCATCACGGTCCACTCGAGCTGCTCGGCGGCATCGATGATCGCCGACCCTCCGGTAGAGACCGACGGGGGCGGTTCCAGCTCCGTGCCTTAGAAAAAAGAACAAAGGGGTCAGGTCTTGCTTTTTGCCTTAAAGGGGAGAAAAAAGGAGAATCCATGAAACAAGATGGACCCGCAGAGATGAATTCGAATCGTGTTTACATTTGCGCTCCGGTCAACGCGCTCGTGGAAGGCCTCTATGAAGAGAAGATACCCCTGTCGCACATTAAGCAGCACGGAGATTTCGGGCTGGGCACCTTCGACGACCTGGACGGCGAGATGGTCATGATCGATGGAGACATCTATCAGATCACGGGAGATGGGGAGGTGCATCCCGTCGATGAGAACCAGCTGACGCCGTTCGCCTGCGTGACATTCTATTGCTCGCTGAGCCGGGACCATCTGGAAACCGGGATGGCATATGCCGATTTTCAGGAATGGCTGAAGCTGCTGCTGCCGTCGCCGAATATCTTCTACGCGCTCCGGATCGAGGGGCGTTTTTCGTACATCAAGGTGCGGTCGGTGCCGAAACAGGAGAATTACCGACCGCTGGTCGAAGTGACGAAAGACCAGCCGGTCTTTGAGTATACCGACATCGAGGGGACGCTGGCCGGTTTTTTCACGCCCGGGTTTCTGGGTTCCGTGAGCGTGCCGGGGCTGCACCTGCATTTTCTTTCGGCAGATCGGCGGCGGGGCGGCCATCTGCTGGAGTGCCGGCCCGACGGGGTGGACGTGGGTGTGCAGATGCTTTCGACCCTGGAGCTGGCGTTGCCGATGAGCCTGGATTTCCTGACAAAGGATTTTTCCCGCGACATTAAAGCCGATTTGAGCAAGGCCGAGAAATGATGTTTTTCATGGGGATCAGCGGGAGCAGTGAAATGAGCTCACCAATTCATCGAATATGAACCCTGGGGCATCAGCATGGAAGATGAACTGCTTGAACTGTACCGTTATTTTCTGAAAGATTCGGTGCGCAAGACCATCGATTTCTCCGAAACCGATCAGAGCAGGGGAATCTCCGCACCCCCCATAGAAAAGCCCTTCGCCGCCGACGCGGTACGTATCGACCTCACGCCCCGTGACGCCGCCTGGAATGCCGTGAGCGACATTCCCCTGACAGAGGCAATTCGAAACCGGGAAAGCCGCCGACTGTATCGGGACGAACCGCTGACTGTCGAGGAGCTGTCGTTCCTTCTCTGGGCGACACAGGGCATACGGAAGCGGATAGACGCGGGCCACGCGTTCCGGACCGTGCCGTCGGCGGGGTGCCGCCACGCCCTGGAGACCTATCTCTGCGTCATGAATGTCGAGGGACTGGACCGTGGGCTGTACCGCTATCTGCCCCTGGAACATCAACTCCTGCTCGAATATGCCGATGACCGCATCGGCAAGAAAATAGTGGCGGCCTCCTTCGGCCAGCGGTTCCTCGGAAAGGCGGCGGTAACGTTTGTATGGACGGCCGTTCCCTCCCGTATGGAGTGGCGCTACGGCAGGGCGGCCCACAAGGTGATCGCCATCGATGCCGGCCACGTATGCCAGAACCTCTATCTTGCCTGCGAGGCCATCGGCACTGGGACATGCGCCATCGCGGCCTACGATCAGGATGCCATGGACCGTCTGGTCAATATCGATGGAGAAGAGGAATTCGTCATCTATCTCGCACCGGTGGGAAAACGGTGAAACACGGCAGCCGCAGGATCAATAGGCATATTCAAATGTGTTGAGGGGCAGAACTGCCTCATCGCCTCTTCCACAGTACACGCATTTGTTCTGGACACTATATTTTATAGTCGTACCCGGCTGCCACGTGGTGTAACGCCCCGTAAGAGTGATGGTCCCGCCGGCCGGGATGATTTTTGTTTCCTGCCGGGCGAAACAGTCGGTCGTCGCGCCGCGTATTCCATACCCTTCCGTCTGAAAACCGAGCGGAACACTGGATGTGTTTTTTATGACGGCTGTCCACGTTTTGGTGTCGCGGACAAAAGTAAAGTTTTGAATCTCGGCGCTGATTGCCTGAACCGATGTCATTTTTGTCGCGAGCGGCGACCTGCTCGCAATCGGAAACGGCCTGGCATTGAGGATCAGGTTTCTCACCATGCAGTTTGACCATTGCCCGCTGATGGTTGCTTTCCCGCCGGGGGGAATGTCCCTGTCTAAAATGACAGATGAAACGACGCATTCCTCGCCGGAGGGATACACGGCGGACGCCTCAAGCTTTATTGTATTTTTCTTGATCTCGGCCGGCCCTGTGTTTTCCACGACGGCAGTCCAGGTCCAGGCACCGTCGCTTGTTCTTAATCTTTTGGTTACGGTACCCGTTCTCAGCGATGTGATTTTTATCGGACTATTGCTCTGAACGGTTTGTCCCGCCTTGATTCCAGATGGAATGTCCTTTCTCATCCCCGTCGGGGGCGCTGCCTGGCACACCGCCCAATATCCGGATATGCAAAATACGGATACCGCAACCACTGCCGTTACCACTGATATAATTCTGCTAATTTTCATGTCACATCTCCTTGTCCGCCTGGCTGTTGATCAATCTGAGAACATGATTCAATCCGGCCCGCATCCTCCCGGCATGTTAAAATATGTTCCAAAACAATAAAGTACCGCTATGACAATGTCAACAAAGAAGGGGTCAGGTCTTGTTTTTTGCCTTCAAAAGGAGCGGAACAAAATGTCCTTCAGGCTAAATTCTGATAATATTGGAATAAAAAATCTGGTATAAAGTCAATGTGGATACCGTATGATGTGGAGGTGCCCGATGCTTGAGGTATCGGAATACGCGAAACTTGTGGCCGGCCTTGTGGCGATTGTCAATCCCGTCGGCAAAATTCCGACATTTATCAATCTCACTGAGAACCATACCCGGGAGGAGCAGCATCGGGTGAGCATGATTGCCGCCGCGTCGGTACTGATCATCCTGCTGATTTTTCTTGTGGCGGGCGAGGTCATCCTGAAGTTTTTCGGTATCGGCGTTAATTCGTTCAGCGTTGCCGGAGGAATCCTCATTTTTCTGCTGGCGCTTTCGATGATGGTTCCCGGGAAGGCTGCCGCATCGCCGGCACCTGATAGCGAAGACGATCTCCATATCAAACATTCCATCGGTGTCGTTCCCCTGGGCACACCGATGATGGCCGGGCCCGGCGCCATCACAACCGTTGTGGTCTACGCGCACCTGCATGATTCGATCCATCACTACCTCATGATCGGCACGGCGATTGTAGCGGTTTCCTTCTTCACGTGGGGAATACTGAGAATGGCCCCCACAATAGGCGAGAAGGTCGGCCCGATGGGAATGACGATTATCAGCCGCGTCATGGGATTGATCATGGGAGCCATCGCGGTGGAGTTTATCGCCAAAGGCCTGCGGGGACTGTTTCCCGTTCTGCAGTAACGGGGCCGGGTCGTGCGTTTTGCCTGAAAACACATTCATGGGAGGCAGCTGCTACAATGGAAGAATGAACAGGAAGCTCCTCTCAAACGGTAAGAGGCGAGAAGGCTGTCGACCTCCCGGCGGCTCGGCGGCTGTCAGCATGGAAGCGTTTCTTCCGGCAGCACCCATTCCACCCTGTTCCGGCCGGCACGTTTCGCCTTGTAAAGGGAGACGTCGGATCTTCTGATCCAATCATCGATAGAGCTACCCTCTTCAAAGGCCGCCACACCGATGCTCATCGTCAGGGAAAGGGTTTTCCCTTCCCAGAGGAATGGCCGGGCAATATTCAGGCGTATTTTTTCCGCCACGACGCAACCGCCTTCGATGGCCGTCTCCGGGAGGAGGATGAGGAATTCCTCGCCCCCCCAGCGGGAGACGATGTCCTGGCCCCTGGTGCTGGAAGTCAGGCGCCTGGCTGTTTCCGTGAGGATGAGATCCCCGGCGTCATGGCCGTAT
>JAFGWZ010000050.1 GCA_016936905.1 Deltaproteobacteria bacterium
TGGCCGGCATTGATGAAAAGATTCAGAAACACCTGTTCCATCTGGCCGCGGTCGGCATCGACGATCCAGAGTGAATCCTGGTAGCTGCGGTGAATGGTGATTTCTTTTCTCGTCCGTGTGAACATGTGAGCGGTTTTTTCCAGCACAGCGTTCAGTTCCATGGGTTTGATCTCATATCGTCCGCTCTGGGCAAACCCCAGAAGCTGTCGTGTCAGATCAGCACCACTTTCGACATTTGTCTCAATTTTTTTGAGTTTTTCGTAGTGCGGATGATCGGCACCGAGATTGAGCAGCAACAATGACGTGTAGCCCTGAATGGCCATGAGAATATTATTGAAATCATGGGCGATTCCCCCGGCCAGCGTCCCGATTGCTTCCATCTTCTGAGCATCTCGGAAGTGATTTTCCATTTTGCGGAGCTCCGTCACGTCACGGGCGATACCGCAGAGGCCGATAATGTGCCCCTCATTATCTCGCATGGGCGTCTTGATGACGTGAAAGGTTCTTGCGTCGCCACGCATGAACATGACGTGTTCTTCCTCGATTGTTTCCCCGCTGAGGACCTTCATATCTTCATCGCGAATAACGCTGACCATCTCGTCATCAAAAAAGTCTTCGTCCGATTTCCCTGTCAACTCCGAGACTGTCCCTTTGAGCAACCTCGCCAAGGCGGGATTGACTAGAGCGTACCGGAGTGTTCGATCCTTAATGAATATTGAGTCCCGGGCGGACTCGATCAAGGTCCGGAAACGGGTCTCACTTTCACGCAGGGCATGTTCGGCCTGTTTCAATTCCGTTATGTCGACAATGATCCCCCTGATGCCCCTGAGTCTGCCGTCTGTCACCAGCGGCGCTGAATAGACCATGACCGGAAAAGCCGTTCCATCTTTCCGCACCGCTGTGTATTCCATGGCTCCCCTGTGATCACGTTGCAGGATCTTTTCGATAGTTTCCGCCGCCCGCGATCGCTCGTGTGGGGGCATAAGGTCGAAGACGCTCACACCATCCGCAAGATCATCCTTACTGAATCCGAAGGTCTCCAGGGCGTGTTTGTTGGCAAAAGTGAATATCCCGTCAAGGTTGAATTCAAACATGCTCTGCGGAAGAAATTCCACGAATTCCCGGTACATCCTCTCACTCTCCCGCAGGGCCTCTTCTGCTTTGACAAGCTCCGTGACATCTTCATAGGTCATAAGATGCTTACCGTTTCCCAGGATGGATCCCCTGAAATGAATATGTTTTTCTACGCCACCCTTACAGCGGACGGTGAATCGCCTGTTCCGCAACGACCCTTTATCGTTCACGTTTATGTAGTCCTGAGTCCATCTTCCTGCAACCTGTTCACGGTAGAGCGGATCGGGATACGCCTTTTCGAACCATGTCTGCTTGTCCGGCAGATCGCCTATATCATATCCGAAGATCTCGACAAACGGCGGGTTGAAATACTCGAATGTCCTGTCGGGTCTCATCAGGGATATACCGATGGGGGCGTATTCAGCCAGCAACCGGAATGTCTCCTCGCTGTCACGAAGAGCACCCTCAATGCGTTTCATGTCGGTGATGTCAGTTATGGTGGAAAACGTCCCGATGAACCGGCTATGGAAATCAAAGAGCCCCATCGGCGATACGAGTGTCATGACGCGATTTCCTTTTTTATCGGTCCATACCATTTCGTATCTCTCCGCTTCGCCGTTCTTTCTCCGTGCTATCTGGTCTTCTATGGCATCTTGATAATCGGCAGGAATAAACTCCTTGAGGGAACGTCCCAGTATCTCAGCCTTCGTATACCCGAGCATGTCGGCGAATTTCTGATTCGCATAGGTTAAACAATGATTTTCGTCGGTAGATCCGAACCCTTCATTCATCGTTTCAACAAGATTACGGTGTTTCTCCTCGCTTTGCCTGAGCGCTTCCTCCATATGTTTCTTCTCGGTTATGTCAATAAACGACGCGATAGTCATTCCTGTTTCAGGGATATGGGCAACCGTAATATAGGCGTAACGCTCGGCACCGACCCGGTTTATGAACCTGAATTCGTAACGTCGCGGCGGAGCAGAAGGATCAATCTTCCGCAATTCATGATATTCCATTATTCGTTTGAACTCGTCGGCGGGGATGAAGTCGGACAGTGCCCTTCCCTCAACCTCGTCACGCCGGTAACCGCTGACGCTTTCCACTTCCGAATTAACCCGTCTTATGATGATCTTTTCATCGACAATCATCATGGCTGTGCCCGTCGATTCAAACACCGCTTGATAGAGACGGTCGTCAGCCTGGGGCCTAATATGTGCCACGCAGGATGGATCACCTTCCGGACATGAATCAAAGCCCTCATCTTCGTTCAAAGGGATCCGGCGGTCTTGTCTTTTCTGCAAAGTTTGCAGGTCGGCAATCCGCCGGCGGAGCGTCGCCACCTCCTCGGCAAGTTGCTTTTTTGTTTTTCCCGATAGGTCCATTGAATTAACTCCGACATGACAAAGTATCTCATAGGGGAGAGATTGCCGATCATTCCATTATCTCACAAGAGGCGCCCGGATATGACGAAGGTAAACAGAACGTACAACAAGGTCAGTAACGAGAGGGAAACGTCGCCCACATTACAACCCGCGACTTCTTTTATGATATATTTCTCTTAAGAGCATGCGGATAGGGTGGATAAACCGCCAAAAACTACCTCTCCCACAGATAGAGAAGTCCGTGACACATATCATGTCAGATACCACTTATCAAATCTTTTTTAGGACGCGCGCCTTCTTGGATCGGCTAGCCGGAATGGCGGCCCTTTCTGTAACGAGGGAAAAACAACATCCCGCTCTGTGCCGCATTATATTTGCTTTTCAAGGCATATTCCCCCTATTCATCGGCACTCGATGTAAATCTTCAAGATTTTTTCATTGACTTATTATCCGTTTTTGTATATTTCCCGCCTGAAAAAGAAGTTCTTATAAAGATTGTTTCCCTCACGAAAAAGTTGTTTTCTCAGATCTACTTATTCCACTGACAACAACAGAATTTCTTAATCAGGTATTGACAATGAGCAGTAATGTTCATGTGTTGAGGATTGAGTTGTTATGACAGATTCAAGACCGGGAATCTTCGATTCCTTAGATAGAGAACCCAAAAGGCGGGAAATCCTGGAGGTGCGAAAAAGGATCATAGCAGTATTGAAATGGCCCGTATTGACGCTGGGTTTAATCGCCGCAATACTGGGAGCACTTCAGACATACCAGCAGGGCCGATTCTTCTTTACCGTCATTTATCTGGGCATTTACGGCTCAGTGTTTACCGTCTTCGTTCTGGACCGTCGCACCTCTTTTTCTGTTCGGGCATGGGTTCTTGTTGCGGGTCTCTATCTATACTCTGTCGCCGTCCTGATGCGGATCGGCCTCAGCGGGATCGGCCTCGAAATAATGATTCTGGCCTGCATATTGTCGGCGGTCTTCTGGGGCGTAAGAACCGGCCTTGTCGTCATCGGGATCAGCACGGTGGTGATTGCCTCAGTTGCTGCATGTATGGTCTCAGGCATCCTGCCCATTCACAGTGAACATATGCTTAATTCGCTGTCCCCACTTGCCTGGGCCACTGCAGGTATTTATTTCACGTTGATGACCGTAGGTCTGGTGTTCATTCCGCAGATGTTCCTTAATCGCCTTAATGATTCACTTTCACTCCTCGAAGAGAAATCACGCAATCTCGAAGAATCCAATCTGATCCTCCACAAGGAGGTCAAGGCGCGGGAAGAAGCGGAGGATGCGGTAAGGCAGAGCGAAGAGAAGTATCGCTATCTGGTGGAAAGCGCCAACAGCGTTATCCTGCGGATGGACGCAAACGGATACATTACCTTCTTCAACGAGTTCGCTCAGCGTTTCTTCGGGTTCGCTGAAAATGAGATCCTGGGGCGTAACGTCGTGGGTACTATTGTCCCCGAGACCGAAAGCAGCGGTCGCGATCTGCAAGCAATGATCGAGGGCATCTGTAAGGACCCCGATCGATACGCAACGAATGAGAATGAAAACATGTGCCGCGACGGCAGGCGGGTATGGATCGCATGGACCAATAAGCCTATATATGACGAGGCAGGTGTCATCAGGGAGGTTCTGTGTATCGGGAACGACATCACAGCCAGAAAGCTGGCAGAGGAGGCGGTGCGGGAGGCCTACAATATCATAAACAGAAGCCCGGCGGTTGCTTTTCTTTGGAAAAACGCCGAGGGATGGCCCGTCGAATTTGTCTCGGATAATGTCGATAACATGTTGGGTTACAAAGCAGAAGATTTCACTTCAGGCAATGTCACCTACGCGGGTATCATTCACCCTGAAGATCTTGAGAAATTAAAGAATCAGGGCATCACGTTTAGCCGATATGAAGGGAATAAAGATTTTTTTTACAACCGTTATCGAGTACTTGCAAAAGATGGAAGTGCAAGATGGCTTGATCATATGACCTTCGTACGAAGGGATGAAAAGGGAGATATTACGCATTACGAAGGCGTCGTATCGGATATAACCGAACGCGTGAAGGCAGAGTATGAAAAGGAAAATATCCAGGCAAAACTCCAAAGATCACAGAAAATGGAATCCCTGGGGCTTCTGGCAGGCGGAGTCGCCCATGACTTGAATAATGTCCTGTCGGGGATCGTAAGCTACCCCGAGCTGCTTCTGATGGACCTGCCAGAGGACAGCAAGCTCAGAAAGCCCATTGAGACGATGCAGGACTCCGGACACAGGGCGGCTGCCATCGTACAGGATCTATTGACCGTGGCACGGGGCGTAGCGACTACAAAAGAACCTGTAAACTTAAATGACGTGATACGAGAATATTTAGATTCTCCCGAGTTTACAAAGCTCACGCAGTTTCATCCCGGAGTAACAATCAAAAGCAACCTTGACTCCGCATTACTTAACATACATGGTTCGCACGTTCATATGAGAAAGGTGGTAATGAACATGGTGTCAAATGCCGCGGAATCTATCGCGGGAACCGGCACCGTTACCATTGCGACGGAGAATCGCTACGTCGACAGGCTTTTAAAGGGTTATGACAATGTTACCATCGGTGAATATGCCGTTTTGTCCGTATCTGACGATGGCTCAGGTATTTCATCAGATGATCTCGAGAGGATATTCGAACCCTTCTATACAAAAAAAGTTATGGGCAGAAGCGGCACGGGCCTTGGTTTGGCCGTGGTATGGCACGTGACGCAGGACCATAACGGCTTCATAGACGTGAAAAGCGGCGAGGCCGGAACAACATTTGAGGTATACATTCCGATAACAAGGAATAAAATATCGGATAAAATTTCGACCGTTCCCATCAAAGATTACATGGGAAATGGAGAGACGATTCTGGTTGTCGACGACGTGGAAAGCCAGAGAGCGATAACCTCCAACATGTTGGATAAACTCGGCTATACGGCAAAGGCCGTATCCAGTGGAGAGGAAGCCGTTGAATATGTAAAAGAAAACACCGCAGACCTGATTGTGCTCGATATGATCATGGACCCAGGCATTAATGGTCGTGAGACATATGAACGGATAGTAAATATACATCCGAAGCAAAAGGCCATTATAGTCAGTGGATTTTCTCAAACAGACGAAGTGAAGGCAGCCCAGGCACTGGGCGCGGGCCAATATATAAAGAAACCGTTGACATTACAGAAGATAGGGCTGGCCGTCAAAGAAGAATTGGGAAAGAAACAGACCACATCGTAAGCTGTTGTTGCCCACATTCGTTTTCGTTGCGCCAATATGTCTTTTTGATTCATTGACATAAGGAACCGCTTCACTTATACTGCTTCTGCCTGAAAAGGTGGGGTTTCTGACTAAACAGATGAAGTGATGATAATGGACATTCAATTTTCAAAGCTAAACGACACAACGGTCGCTTCCGTCAAGGGCAGGATCGACGCATCCACGGCTCCGGTATTCGAAAAGGCATTTGCTGACATGATGGACAAAGGGGAAACGGTCTTTCTCTTCGATTGCAGCGAACTGGAGTATATCAGCAGCGCCGGCCTTCGCATTATCCTGGCCGCGGCGAGGAAACTGAACGACAGGGATGGGAAGATGATGTTCGCAGAATTACGGGGAACCGTCAAGGACGTATTCCGTATATCCGGATTCGGGACCATCTTCAAACTCTATGAGACCAGAGACGAAGCCCTGGCCGATTCTCAGTAAAGCCTTGTTATGAAAATCACATTACCCGCCCGCATGGAATCCCTGGCGGAAGCGCGTCAGTTCCTGCTTTCCCGTGCCAATGCTGAGGGGTTTCCCGATGACAGGATGGCCGATGTCGAAATCAGCCTCGAGGAGGCCCTTGTCAATATATTCAAGTACGCGTACCCGGAAGGCGACGGGAACGTCGAAATCGCCTGCCGGACGGATGAAACCGGAACATTCGTCATTGAAATCTCTGATGCGGGCATTCCTTTCGACATTCTCTCTGTTGATGAGCCGGACGTGACGCTCGACATCAAGAATCGACAGATCGGCGGCCTGGGGATTCTACTGATACGGAAGCTCATGGACAATGTGACCTACCATCGCGAGGGAGGAAGGAACATTCTCACTTTCACGGTCTCGAAAACACCCCGTAAATAAAAACTGGAACACTTTCTCCTTCCACACCTTTCGCCCGTTCAATCACCCGTCCTGGAACCCTATGTATCGAAGCGCCAGCAGGGTTATGTCGTCAGAAGGAGGTTCTCCACCGACAAAATCATGGACAGACCGTAAAATTTCCCTGACCAGGACCTCGGCGGATGCTTGCCGGAACTTTCCCGATTCTCCCAATAACCTTTCACCGGAATAAAAGGCTTTCCCCCCGTTCAACGCCTCCGTTATACCGTCGGTATAGGCAATCAGCGTTTCGCCGGGCTCCAGAATCATTGCTCTCGTTTCATAGGAGATATCCTCGAAGATGCCGAGGAAACAGGCCTCCGGCAGGGACAGCCACTCGGGGGTGCCACCGGGAGCCACGATGATGGGCGGATTGTGGCCGGCGCTGGAGTATCGCAGCTCACCGGTCCTCACATTCAAAATACCACAGAAGAGGCTTACGAACATGACCGATTCATTCTCCCGGCATAGTTCTCTGTTCACCATCGCCAGGATTTCGGACGGTTCCATATCAGACCTTGCCGCCCCTTTCATGAGCGTCTTCGTTACAACCATGAAAAGCGCCGCGTGGATGCCCTTATCGGAAACGTCACCGATAGAAAAAAACAGGTGGTCGTCGTCCAGGAGAAAGTAATCATAGAGGTCTCCGCAGACCTCCCTCGCCGGTTCCAAGGCGGCATAAAGCTCGAACGATTTTTTATCGGGAAAGGGCGGGAACTTCCGGGGAATAAAATTCATCTGGATGGCCCGGGCAACCTTCAGCTCACTCTCCATTCTCTCCTTCGCCGCAGTCGTCTCCCGGAGGTTCACTATGTATTCCTTGAGTGATGCCCTCATATTATCGAACGATAACGCCAGTTCGCCAACTTCATCCGATCGTTCCGGCCTGCTGAGTTCCATATCCAGGTTCCCGCCGGCTATCTCTCCCGCTTCCGCCGCCAGTTCACGGATGGGACGGGTTATCCCCGCAGAGATGACAATAACTACAAGCAGGAGCAGTACAGTACCGGCGGTACCGATAACCAATATATTCACGCTGATCATCCTGACATCGGCAAAAAGTTCCTCTTCGGGGAAGATCAGCCCTATGGACCAACCGGTAAATGACATGGGCGCAAAGTACATCCACGATTTTTTGCCGGTGACGTGGCCCTTGAGGGAGACAAACCCTTCACCGCCACGGACCATATCTTCGCCGATCCTGAGGAGATTTTCATCACCTGCCTTCTTTGCAAGGCCGAAGATGCTTTCCCGCATGATAAGTTCCCTGTCGGGGTGGGTAACGAAAACGCCTTTCCGGGATATGAGAAAAGCGTACCCCGATTGGTACATGGTGACGGCAGAAACGATATCTTTCAGCCCCTCGAGTGAAACATCGGCAGTTACGACACCGGCGACGGCTCTTTCATCACCATCATGGCGGTAAAACGGCACTGAATAAGTGCTCATGACGATCTGACCCGCCCCTTCGTCGAAGTAGGGCTCACTCCAAGCGGGTTTGCCCGTCTCCTTCGGAACTCGGTACCAGTCCATATTGAAATATTGGTATGATGCCCCCCCGAGATAGACCAGTTTCAGCCCTCCGTTATCCCGGCAATAGTAAGGTGCGAAGTAGCGGGAAGATGGATCATAGGCATACGGTTCGAACGCCGCGGTGGAACCGTAGATATCTGAACTGGTATTCAGGACGTTGGCGACCAGTTTCAGGAGGTCATCTTTTACGAACGTCCGCTGTTCAAGAAGTGAAGCCAGATATCGTGGGGCGTCGTCAACACCCCGCAGGATAGTCTCGATCCGGTACGATGTCCCCAACGTGATGTTTCGCGCCCGTTCTCTTACTTCTTTCAGAACGATGTCCCGGGTAACATAATAGTTGTATCCAAAGGCAACGAGAAAAATGATGGACGATGTGGCAATGATCAGCAAAGAAAGCCGCGTGGCCAGACTCCGTCGAATCTCTGTTCTTTTCGGTGCAGCCGGCATACCCCCCCCGTCTTGCTCCGGCAGGATACTTTATGTCTTTTAAAAGGATTCTTCCTTGAAGCGCTCCTTTCGTTACCACGATTGACTGATCATGGAAAGATATTTCGATGTCTTATTGACATGCAGCCGGTTCATTTGAAATGCCAGTCACTCGCCGGGAGGTTGTATGATCGTTTAACGGTCATGAACCGGGGCAGGACTCCGTGCTTCAGTCTGATTTCATCCATTCTCGATACAGTACGGTAAGAGCGGACAGCAGGTGGAGCCGGCTCATTTCACCGTGTACTGTGATGTTCCAGTTATATCTGTCCACCGCGACTTCGACTTTTAATCCCGTTATGGATTCGCCGCTGAATGTACCGCGCAGTTTCGGCATATCAAAGGTGCAGATCACGCCGTTCGTGAACTCCATGACGAATTGCTGGCGAAAAACGTTCGGCTGCCTGATGACGCAGACCGGATTATTGTCCTCCATCAACACAAAACGTGCGAAGGGAAACATTCGCTTACGCTCCGCAGTCAGCAGCGCCATCCCCGAAGGATCCGCCACTGTCAATGTCGGCCACATCACGGCGAAACGCTCCGACTTCCCGATCCAGAGCATTTTGCCGTCAGCGTCACAGATTTCAAACTCGCCTTGCAGCCAGGTACCCTTTGACAAGATTATGTACTGATCCGCATGCTCATTCATGACGCGTACCTTCAACCGCTCATACCGGAGAATACAGAAGAAGAATAACGATAAATAACGAATCCTTATGTGGTTATAATCAAGACAGGCTATCGGCGGCTCTCGCCGCGGCGGCTCTCACCTTCGGGTTGTAGGACTTGAAGCCGAAGATCCCACCTTGCTTGCTTATCTCCGCCAGGAACGGCAACGCTTCCTTGTCTCCTATGGCGCCCAGAGCAAGACAGATCTTTTCCTGAAGATCGACTTTCATCTCGTCCGGCAGGTTCACTTTTGATTTAAAGAGTTCCTGAAGAGGCTTTACGGCGGCGCCATACTTGAGGGAACCCAATACCGTCACGATTGAGGCTTTGAGATGGTCGTCGCATCCGGAAAGGGCGTTTAACAGAACTTCTCCTTTGAATCCGCCCCCGATGGCATTGACGCTTTTCAGAGCCTCTTTCTGAACGCGCTCATCATCGTGCGTCAGAAGTGGCGCAAGGACTTTTGCATCTTCTTCCCTGCCGATCCTCCCCAGGAGGCGCGCGAGATTTCTCAGGAAATACCAGGGCTCACTTTCATCGACACTGCCCACAACGGCCTGTGTTGCATCGACTCCCATCTCGGGTATCAGGTTCAAGATGAGAACACGCTCGGCACTGTTTTCGCTATCCCGGAGCAGATCCAGAAGCCGGGTAAGCGAGCGTTCCGCCGTCATAACCAGCTGACGGCCCGCCAGGTTTCGCTTTCCTTTTGTGTCGGAGAGAAATTCTTCCATGAGAATGTCCAGGACATCGTCTGTCGCTGTTTCCCTCAGGACGGCGGATGTCACGGATAACATTTCTTCACCTTTCCCGGCGGCAGAATGAAACGCTCTCAGTATGGGAAGACTGTCTTCAAATCGCCCGTTTTTAATAAGGCGTTGCGCCAGATTCTTCAAGCGCATAGAGATCACAGCGAAGGCGCTTGTTGCCCTTGTTTCGGTCTGTATCCATTCCAGCAACTGGTTAAGATGGCCGTTTACAATTTCCGCCTGCCGTTGGTCGGCGGAATTTCCCAGGACATCGACCAGGCATTTCGATGCCGCGGCCCTGGTGGCCGCATGATCGCTTTTAAGCTTTTCCATCAGTTGCCGGATGGTCATCTCCGCCGTGTCGGTGTCGTCCTCCGAGTACAGCCCATCCAGCATCCGTGCCAGCACTTCTCCGGCGCCTTCTTCAGAAATCCCTTCATCGAGCCTGCTCATCACATCATCGATGTTTTTCTTGATTTCACGGATCCTGTTTTCCCTTTCCTCCTTCTCGCGGGACTGTCGTTCCTCGATCTGATGCTGAAGTTCCACACCCTTGTCCGTATTCATCAGATGCCGATATGCCTCTCGGACCGATTCAATGCTCTCCCCACCGGGGCCCTTTCCATTTTTATCCGCCGCATCGATTACCTGATGGAGTTTTACCGCGATACGTTCAAATTTTTCATGATCGATTCGATCTATGACATCATCGAAAAGACGGTGTTCGAGAAGATCGTCCATGTTTTTCGTCAGCATCGTGGAAATGAAATCGGCGTCCATATCGGAAATGGATTTCGCGGCAAGTTCAGACAATTTATCCTTTTCCTCAAGGCTTGAGATTTTATCGAAGCTGCGCAACATGCGGATCATGCTTTCCGACAGGACGGCATCGGAGGGAGAAGCGTTTTCATCGACAATATGGTGCATTCCCGATTTGAAAATCCTTGAAACCCATTCTGGGTCCTTTGCCATCTGTTTGATCTGTTCCGGGTCCAGAACAGCGTCGGGATTCTCAGCGGTGATGTATCGAATGATATCTTCGTCCGTCAGCTCGAGTGCGGACACGATCTCGTGGTCTTTGCCCATTTCCACATACACCTTCTGATTGATCCGGATATTGGGCATTCCCGCATCCGAGAAAAGCTGCTCCAGACCTTCTCTCCCGTAATCTTCCGGCTTCTTCCCCATGAGCTCAAGAAATAAAGTAAGTTCGCTCCTGTCCAGATTCTTATTGAAACTGATGCTCTTGATTCCCCAGTTGATCATGAGCATGAGGAATATGCCGACCTGCGGCTTTTCACGGTTTCGCTGCGTCAGGGGTTCTCCGAATACAAGGAGGTTTTTTTCCGATTCGGAAAGCAGCAGTTCGTCCTCATGCTGAAACACGATCTGCAGCGTGTTATAAAGACTGTCGATGGTCTTCATGATCATAGCGTTGGTAGGCGGATATATCCGAAGATTGGTGATCGCCGTGTTCATGATAACGACGGCCTCAACCGCCTTATCCTGCAATCCAGGAGCTGCCATGCTTCACCTCGTGCAATATAAACAGATATAAACTATTTGCTGGATTCAAGCATACCGCTGAACGAGCATTATACCACGTTGTTTTGTTCGTCAGGAGTGGCGACATCTGTACTTCGTAACGTTCTTTCTCAAGTACCTGTTTTATACGCTCTCGGACAGATAAATTCAAGGAATATCCCCGAAACGAAGGGAAAACCGTTCGACAGATTAACGGCGTCCCCTTTTGCGGGATGCGTTTAATTCCGCATGAAGGGCAAATAAACTCTTTGCATCCGGGGTACTCTTAAGTATGATGTTGTGTACGTACGCGATGTGTGGGGTGGTACAAAGATTGCTTATGTTCTAATTGGGGACTGTGTCCTTTCAATGATGCCACAAAGGTACCGGATGATGAGGCGGAACACGATTCTGAATGAAGTATCCAACTCTATACTTTCCAATATCTACAGGATCAGCATCCTGATGACGACGCCGTCGTCCACCGAGCAGGTCCTTACCCAGATTGTGGACACGGTGAAAGAGGATCTCGGGTTCAATCGATGCTCTGTCTATCTCATCAACCGGGACTTGGACACGCTGGAGTGCAAATTCATCACCGGGTTCACACCGGAAAAGGAGCGGCTCGTCAAGGCCAGACCGTTCCACCTGAAGCGGCACGAGTGCATCGAAACCAGGGTTGCCGCAACGGGGGCCCCGGTACTGGTGAAGGACTTTGAAACCGACCCGGCGATAACCGACATCGACCGGAAGGTTACGGCGCGGATGGAGCGGGGATGTACCCTCTATGTCCCGCTCACGATAAAAGGAAACGTCATCGGGATTCTGGGCGTTGACAAGCGACAGGACGAACCGGAAATCACCAAGCATGAATTCGTCTCGCTGTCCATATTCGCAGGGTACGCGAGCATCGTGATCGAAAATTCACGGCTTTACGAAGCGCTGCTAAACGAAAAGAAGTTCTCCGAAACGGTTCTCAACAGCTCCGTCACGGGAATCGTGACGACCGACATTAACGGAGGGATCACGTCCATGAACCCCGCGGCGGTCCAGATAGTGGGCATTCACGGCGGTGAGCCTCTGCCGATGCGCCGGTTCATCGGCGAGGTGTTTCCGGCGCTCCCCGGCCTGGAAGGGATTTTCAACTCCTCCGATACGGAACGGCGGTACATTGAAAGCTGCGAGTATCACTTCAGGAAGAAGGGAGGAGATACGGCAATCCTGCACATCAACGCATCGCCGCTCGGTGAGGATGCCGGGAGGACCATGGGAATGATCTTTACCGTGCAGGACGTGACCTCTCTCAAAGAGCGGGAGAAATACCTGCAGCGGGTCAACCGTCTCATATCCCTGGGTGAACTGGCCGCTGGCGTGGCCCACGAAATCAGGAACCCCCTCACGGGAATCGGGGTGGTTCTTGATATCCTTAGGCGACGAAAGACTCTCTCCCCGGGGGATCTGGAACTTGCGCAAGAAGCAACGGCAGAGATCGACCGGCTGGAGCGCATAGTCGCCGGCCTTCTCGATTTCGCCCGCCCTAAGGATTTTCATTTCGAGGTGGCGGCAATCAACAATGTCGTGGAAAGCATGCTCTTTCTGATCAAGAAACAGTGCAGGAACCAGAACCTGCATTTTAATGTATGCTACGGCGAGCATATTCCTGCGGTCAGGATGGATCAGGAAAAGATACGGCAGGCGCTGTTGAACGTGGTAATCAATGCCATCCAGGCCATGCCGGGCGGCGGCAATCTTACGATTGAAACGGTATGCCACAACGGAGGTGACAGTGCCTGGGACAGCGTCGTTGTCACGATCAGCGATACGGGACCAGGAATTCCCGAAGCGGACCGTGATCGCATTTTCGATCCCTTCTTTACGACTCACAGCGATGGCACGGGCCTGGGCCTTTCAATTACCCACAGTGTAATCAAAGAGCACAACGGGACGATCACCGTTGAATCGGATGAAGGCGGCGGAACCACCTTCATCATTTCGTTGCCTGTCGACGACCGCACAGCCGGCGAGGAATGACACCATGCAGCGTATATTAATCATCGACGACGAACCGCTGATCCGAAAGTCTCTCAAGGTTGCCCTTGAGGAAGACGGGTACGATGTGTTTACCGCTGAGACAGGCGCGGCGGGCATCGCTGTCGTTCGGACCGAGAACATCGACCTCGTGCTTCTGGATATCAAACTGCCCGATATCCATGGCCTCGATGTGCTGACTGGGCTTAAAGCACTTGACGGCGATCTCCTGGTGATCATGATGACCGGATACGGAACCATCGAAAGCGCCGTCACCGCCATGAAATCGGGAGCCTTCGATTACATCACCAAGCCGTTCAAGACGAAGGATGTCACCACGCTCATCAAGCTGGCCTTGGAGACGCGGAGCCTGCAGCAAGATGTGAAGCGGTTCGTTGACAAGGACCGGACTTTTTACGGTCTGGACAAGATTGTCGGCCGGAGCGCGGCGATCAGCGACACCATCGAGATGATCAAGAAGATCGCCCGCGCCGATTCGTCAACCGTACTGATCGAGGGTAAGAGCGGAACGGGTAAAGAGCTCGTGGCGAAAGCGATCCACTTCAGCAGTTCTCGCTGCGGCAGGCCCTTCGTCGAAATCAACTGCGCCGCTATTCCACCGTCGCTCCTGGAGAGTGAACTCTTCGGGTATGAAAAAGGGGCGTTTACCGACGCGCGGAAGACAAAAAAAGGGCTCATCGAACAGGCCCACGGGGGATCTCTGTTTCTCGATGAGATCGGCGACATGGACGGGGGAATGCAGGCCAAGATCCTCAAAGTGCTCCAGGAGCGGAAATTCCGGCGCCTCGGCGGCGGGAAGGTCATCGAGGTCGATGTGCGCATTATCGCCGCCACCAACCATGATCTTCGGAAAGATGTGCACGAAAAGGTATTCCGGGAAGATCTCTTCTACCGCATCAACGTCATTCACATCTATCTCCCGCCCCTTCGGGAGCGCAGGGAGGACATCCCCCTGCTGGCAAGCAGTTTCATCAACGAGTTCAATATACTGTTTTCCAAGCACGTCAGGGGCATCGATCCGGGGGCGCTGCAGGTCCTCATGGACTATTCCTGGCCCGGCAACGTGAGGGAACTTCGCAACATCATCGAGCGCGTCATGATCCTCTCCGACCCGGAACTGATCCTGCAGGAGCACATACCAGCGGAGATTCTCGTAAATACCGGCGGCCCGTGCAACGGGGAAACGGCGAGCCCAGGGTACGACATCGACATACCCGACGAAGGTATCGATCTCAAGGATGCAACGGAACGGTTCCAGGCACGGATGATCGAGAAGGCCCTTGAGAAAGCGGAGGGTCACAGGGGAAAGGGGGCGGCGCTCCTAAATATCGATCGTTTCGCCCTTCGGTACCTGATGAAAAAAATGAATAAATGACACCACCTCCACGCAGGAATAACCGCGTCGCATGTGAACTATTTTCACATGTAAGGTGTAATTATTTCACTTGTTCCAAAGCGGTGCCTTAAATCACCCTGGGGACACATGGTCGTTGCGATAACAACCGGCACATTATTATCCTCCTGAAAAGACACTATTTTTAATTCTCTCAGCAAACCGTCCTCTTTTCTGCTCCTTAGTTCGTCGACTCGCCCGACCCGGTGAACCCGCCGATGACGTGGAATCAACGCACATGGGAACCCGGAACAATCACCTCACGCTCCCTTTTATTCATAGTATTATCTAAATGTTATATCTTTCTGTCGTGGCTGGTACAATGGTTGCTGTGGTTAAGGTAATTGCACGCCTTACGTCGAACCGTCCGGGAACCACCGGATGATTGTTTAAAAAGAAGGGAGGGCCTTATGTTTCACGACGACTATATCGCCGAACTCAAATCACGGACCGATGCCTGGCGGACCGAATGCCACGGCAGGAAAAAGGAATTCAAGAAATCGTTCAGGACCCTTTCGGGCATCCCCATCGAACCGCTCTACACGCCGGAGCACCTGGCAGGCACGGACTATCTGAGGGACCTGGGGTTCCCTGGCGAGCCGCCCTATATCCGGGGGGTTCACCCGACCATGTACCGGGGGCGAACCTGGACGCACCGTCAGCTCGCCGGTTTCGGGCCGCCGGAAGAAACGAACAAACGCTACAAGTTCCTCATGGACCAAGGGGCCACGGGCATCAACGGCGTCTATGATTATCCCACGCTACGGGGCTACGACAGCGACGATCCGGAAGCCCGGGCCGACGTGGGACGGGGCGGCGTGGCCATCGATACCATCAAGGACATGGAGATTCTCTTCGATGGCATCCCTATCGACCACGTCAGTGTTTCGCTGGTCAGTTGTCAGCCCGTGGGTAACATCTCGCTCCAGTCAATGTATTTCGCCAACGCCCGGAACAGGGGTATATCTTACGATAAACTGACCGGTACCAGCCAGAACGATTTTCTTCTGGAGACGGCGATCACCATCGCTCCGGGCGTGCTGCCGCCGAAGGCATCGTTCAAGCTGAGCGTCGACGCCATCGAGTACTGCATGAAATTCGTCCCCCGGTGGAACCCCATCAGCTTCGCCGGCTATAACTACCGCGAAGCGGGGTGCACGGCGCCCCAGGAGGTCGCCTTCTGCATCGCCAACGCCATTGCCTGCACGGAAGATATGATCCGGCGGGGATACGACGTGGACAGCTTCGCCCCCCGTCTGAGTTTCTTCAACTCTGCCCACAACGACTTTTTTGAGGAGATCGCCAAGTACCGCGCCGCCCGAAGAATCTACTGCAGGATCATGAAGGAACGATTCGGCGCAAAAGATCCCCGGTCGCTGATGTACCGATTCCACGTGCAGACCGCCGGTGTGGCTCTGACGGCCCAGCAGCCGCTGAACAACATCGCCCGGGCATCCTATCACGCCCTCGCGGCGGTTCTCGGCGGGGCCCAGTCCGTCCATGTGGACGCCTACGATGAAGCGCTGTGCACTCCGACGGAACTCTCATCACTGACGGCGCTGAGGACCCAGCAGATTCTCCAACACGAAACGGGCGTCACCAATACGGTCGATCCCCTCGGCGGTTCGTATTTTGTTGAATATCTCACCAACGCAATGGAGGAGCGCATTCTCGAGATCATCGCCGCCATCGACGATATGGGCGGCATCGTGAAGGCCGTCGAACGAGGATGGGTGCACAGTGAAATTTCCGCCGCCGCATCAGAATACCAGGCGGCAATCGAATCGGGCGCAATGCCCATTGTGGGGGTAAACTGTTACCAGATCGAGGACGAGAAGCTTCCCATAGAGCTTTTCTCGTCGCCCGAAACACGGGATATTCAGATCGAAAAGCTCAACAGGATCAAAAAAGAACGTAGCGACAGCGAGGTGCAAAAGGCACTTGACGCGATCAAGCGGTGCTGCGAGGAAGACGGAAACCTCATGGAGGTCAACGTCGAGGCGGTCTCGGCATACGTAACCGAGGGAGAGATCACGAAGACCATGAAGAGCCATTACGGCGTCTGGCATCCACCGCTCTATTAAACGAACCGGATACGGCATAAAAGGAGGAACGATCATGACTAAGAGAAATCGGATGCTGATATCGCGCCTCGGGATGGACGCCCACTGGCGCGGCAGTATTGTCGTCGCCAAGGCCCTGCGGGACGCCGGCATGGAGGTCATTTACGGAGGCAACCAGATGCCGGATAAGATTGTAGACGCGGCCATTCAGGAGGATGTGGACATAATCGGTCTGAGTTCCCTGTCAGGGAATCATATGATTCTCGCCCCCGAGGTTATCGAGATTCTCAGGAGCAAGGGGATAAACGACGTAATGGTTGTATTCGGCGGCACCGTGCCACCCGACGACGTACCAAAACTGAAGGAAGCGGGCATCGCCGAGATCTTCGGACCGGGAACATCGCTGAAGAAGATCGTCGGGTACTTCAAGGACCAGGGGTACCTGTAGCGTCCGGCTCAGCCCACGACCTGTAAGAAGAGGGACGCCCTTGAGCCGACGGCGTCCCTCAATGATTCTTTTTTTACGGCATCCTGACGGATTTGTCATACATGCCTTCCAGCGTATACATTTTCAGCCCGTCGATCTTACCGTTCTTGTCGCGGGTGAAAATGAAGGAGTCCGCCGACTCGGGCGTCACGAAAAAGGTATCACTGCCCTCGAAGAAGAGTTCCACCGTCTCACGGGGAAATGTAGAGGTGTAAAAGAGGCGGCTTCCCTCTGAAAACACCGTGAACGTCCAGCTCTTTTCCCACTCAGCGGCATAGACGCCGGTATATTCCTTTAGTGCCTCCGGGGTAAGCGGCATGGCTTTGCGTTCGATCTTCTTCGGCAGGTCATACGGTTCGTTAAAAACGATGGCCGCAAGTTCTTTCGGAAGAGTTACCATCGGGGTCCTGTCATGGTTTGACAGGAATATGATGGTCACACCCTCTTCGGGGTAATAGAGGGTGTACGAAATGAACCCGACTGCCCGCCCGCCATGGCCGATAACGGTGCGGCCATTCATCTGGGCCTTTACGATACCATAATCGTTTTGAACCATCGTGTCCGACGACTGTTGAGTGAGGATCGTTCTCGGTGCATGGAATGCCCGCATCCACCGGAAAATATCTCCCGTGGTGGAGTGGAGCGCCCCCGCGCCGAACCGGTTGTGGGTATTCTGGGGTTCGTAGTGGATGTGCTTTTCCGCCATCGTGGTGTATCCCGACGCCCGGTTGGCGAAAACGTCGCGGCGGTTGTCCTGTCCGGTGGCGGTCATTCCGAGCGGCAGGAAGATGTTCTCCCTGAGGTATTCCTCATAGGATAGACCCGACGCTTTCTCGATGATATAGCTCAACGTGATGTAGCCGTTATTGGAATAGGTCTTACCCTTTCCAGGTTCAAAGCTGAGCGGAAGGGCGGTGATGCGTTTCATCAGTTCGGGAAGGGTGAAATCGACAGGATCGGTGGTAACGTATGCCCCCTCCGAGGGAATGCCCGACGTGTGGTTCAGCAGGTGGTGAATGCGGATATCTTTCCAGTACGGGGTATCGGGGGCGTATTTCGTGACCGGATCGTTGATATTCAGCCTTCCCTGCTCCTGAAGTTTCAGGATAGCGGCGGCGGTAAACTGCTTGGTGTTTGAACCGATGGGGAAAAGGGTGTTCGGCGTAACCGGGACGGAGAATTCGTATTGTGCCGTTCCGTATCCCTTCGAGAGGAGAATCGTATCACCCCTGGCCACCAGCACGGCCCCGTCAAACCTCCCGGCATCGGCAAGGGCCGTCATGTATGCATCAAGCTTTTTTAACAGCGCCCTGTCGGCCTTGGTAAGCGCCATCGCCGGAGGCGCATGGCAGCAAACGGCGATAAAAAGAAATACGATAATACCCGCCAGTTTGTTTTTCATAATACCCCCTTTCCGTTCGCACCTGCGAACAGTCATTTTTCCCTGAATACAGAAACTCTCAGCGGGACATAGGCGGGACTCTCAAGGCGTCCTCGTTCTCATTCTTTTTCTGACTTTGCCCCAGGATTTTGTGATCAGGAAACTCTCTTCCATATTATCCGCCATTCGAACGAATTTCGGCCACGGAACAGCAAAGGTAAGAACTTCAGGAGGGACAAAAGGCCTGGCGGAA
>JAFGWZ010000051.1 GCA_016936905.1 Deltaproteobacteria bacterium
GGGCCGCGCCCGGCGCTCCCCCGCCCAGATGGCGCGCTGGTAGTGCTCCCACGACAGCATTCCCCCGGCACCTCCTCCCAGAATGACACCGATCCGATCCCTGTCGCCGTATCCGCCGTTTTGCACTGCGCCAGAGAGGGCTTCCTCCGCGGCAACGAGGCCCAGCAGATCGCAACGCGATACCCGCCGGAGCTCCCTTGAAGAAAGATTCCCCGTTACGTCGGCCTTTATCTCACCGGCATTGTGACAGGAAAATCCCGTCGTATCGAAGAGGGAAACGGGACCGATACCGCAATCGCCATCGAAGAGACGCTTCCTGAAGACAGGGAGAGAGTCTCCGATGGATGTTATGATGCCAATCCCCGTGACGGCAACGCGCCGAGCCGGCTTTGTGTTCATCGTTCTTTCCAGAATAAATTTTTTAGAAAGGTGATACTGATGTGAAAGGTATCTTTCACCGGACGATAGGAGGATCGATGTCTGCCCTTTTCAAAATAGACGGTTCTGATAGGTACATGGGCAATCGCATATCCCCGTTTCCCCGCCCTCAGCAGAATATCCGCTTCGGCATCAAAGCCGTTCCGGACAACGGGTATCGTTTCCATGATCGTCCTGTCATACAAACGGAACCCGCTCTGTGAATCCTCTATGGGTTGGCCGATCAAGAGGCTGAACAGGTACATGCCCACCATGTTCGGGATACGTCGGACTGCCGGTATGCTGTCCTTGTCTGCCATTCTGTTTCCCACGATTATGTTGGCGCCGTGATCGTGATAATACGCCGTGAATTTCGGTATATCACCGGGGTCATGCTGCAGATCGGCATCGAGCGTTATGACAGCGTCGTACCCGCGGCTCAGCGCGTCATGAAACCCCAGGCGGAGCGCGTTTCCCTTGCCGGTGTTTCGTGATACCCTTACGATACGGGCTCCCGCCCGTTCGGCGGCGCGGGAGGTACCATCGGTCGACCCGTCATCGATAACAACCACCGGCTCGAGATAAGCTCTCGTCGTTGCCACAATGGCTTCAATGGTATCCTCGTTATTATAAGCAGGTATGACGGCACAGATTTTCACAGGCATGATAGTCGTTGCTCAGGCCCGGCAGTACTCCACCAGGCTGTTGATTCGCCGTTCGATCTCTCCGCTCACCCGATAGACGAGGCGGCGGTCCATCGTCAGGAGAACCTGCTTCGTCTCCCCCCGGGCAAGCATTGTTTCACGATCGGCGAGCATGATTTCAAACTTGAATATGAGAGCGGCCGTTTCCGGCTTGACCGCCGTTGTCCGGATCACAATCCCGTCTCCGCATCTCGCGGAACGCTTATAATCGCAGGAAAGAGAAACAACCGGCGCGATGTACCCCAGCTCAACCATATGCCGGGGAAGCAGATCAAATCGACCCATGAGGGCCATCCGTCCGACTTCAAACCAGGCCATATAATGCCCGTACCAGGCCATCCCCCATTCATCGACTTCATTAAAACGGACCGTTTCTTCCGTTTCAACCCATCGCATGTGCTACGCTCCCTGCCGGTATTCCGCCTGTATAAATGTTGCCAGCGTTCGTATCGATTCAAATGCTTGCTTGCCGACGTTCTCATCTTCAATGATCACATTGAAATGTTTCTCGATCGCCACGACAAGTTCCAGGGCATCGAGCGAATCGAGGCCGAGGCCTTCCCTGAACAGCGGAGTATCACTGTCGATATCGCCGGCAGAAATATCTTCGAGTTTAAGCGTCTCCACGATCATTTTCTTGAGAAATTCGTGAAGCGTTCTCTCATTATTCACTATATCCTTCATTACAAACCTCTTTGTATATTCAGAAGCTGTTGAAAAACGTCCATCTGCTGCGTTTCCCTCATCCCTCGTCCCTGCGACGTACTATAAGTACGCCTCACTCCTCAGGATTTCGAAAGCCTTGCATCTGGACATTTTTGAACAGTCTGTTCATGTAAGACCGCCGTCGACGACCAGGATCTGCCCGGTAATATACCGCGCCCGCTGTGATGCCAGGAAGAGAACCGCTTCGGCAACGTCCTCCGGCTCACCGAACCGCCCCATGGGAATAAGTTTGAGAAACTCTTCTTTCGTCTTGTCATCCAGATGTTCCGTCATCGACGTGGTAATAACACCGGGACAGACGGCATTGACCGTTACCCCGAACCGGGCCAGCTCCCTGGCGAGCGACTTGGTAAACGATATGATACCGCCCTTTGAAGCGGAATAATTAGTCTGGCAGGCCCTTCCCGTCAGCGCGGAGGGAGACGTTACATTAATGATACGTCCGAATTTTCGTCCTATCATCAGCCTGACAACAGAACGGGAGCACAGGTACGTACCTTTGAGATTTACATCGAGAACGCGATCCCAGTCATCCTCGCCGAGAAAAACGAGCAGCTTGTCCCGGATAATCCCCGCATTATTGACAAGAATATCAATATGCTCCCATTGACGCAGTACGTTCCCGATCATTGCGTCCACGTCCGACCGAACGGAAACATCCGCCCTGATGAGCATGCATTCTTCGGCGATTGCCTGCAACTGAGCTTCCGTCCTTGCGGCACTCGCCTCGTCGGAAGCGTAGGTCACCGCCACGCGGGCACCATTACGGGCAAACGACAGGGCCATGGCTTTTCCCAACCCCCTGGTTCCTCCGGTAATGACAACGCGCTTATCCCTGAATTCCGCAGCAAGGCTCATTTTATCCCACCGTGAATGATTAAAAGGCTAAACGGGTTTTTTAGCAGAGGAATAACCTTTGCGCAAGGCTAAAAAAAGGCTAAAGGCTAAGGGCGCTGGGCTCAGGGAGAAAACGAATACATTCAGGCACGGGCTATGCACTGTCAGCTCCGTTTTTACCTAGGGCCTTGAGCCTTTTACCCTTAGCCTTTTTTATGATGACCGGGAATCATGAATCCCTACAACGAAGCAGTTAACGGTCAAAAGGCGAAAAGCCGGAGGCGCAGGTTTGTTCCGGGGTGACAGTCAAACTTTTCGCTTTGCAAAAACCCGTTCCTATTATAGTGTATTTTTTCTGATCGATAGAAGCAGAGGCGATTCAACATCACCATTTCACCGGAATAAATGACAGCAGCATGAGAACAGATGTATTCATCACTGACGGACACTGGCGGAAATCACTGGCCGCCGTTCGGGCGCTGGGAAGGGAAGGACTTTCCGTGACGGTCGGCGAGAGCACCCGAATCGCCACGGCCGTCTTCTCCCGGTACTGCCGTCATTCCGTCGTTTATCCGTCACCACTCAGTCAGCCGGAGAAATTTATCGATGCGCTGGAATACGAACTGTCCCGACATCCTTGCCGCATGGTCCTCCCCATGGAAGATGAGACAACGGGGCTGGTATCGCAACACCGGTCGCGCCTCTCGAAATACGCGTACATTCCCGTCGTATCCCATGAAAAATATCGTCTCGCCAGCCGAAAAGACGCTGTCCTCAAAATCGCCCGGGAGATCGGGATACCAGTTCCGGAGACGTGGTTCATCGACGACCCGTCCCGGATTGATCGGATCAAAGACTCGCTCCCGTATCCCGTGGTCATCAAACCCCGGGTCGGATCCGGCGCTGTCGGAATTGTCTATTCGAACAATGCAGATGAACTGACGGCCCACTACCTGAATGTCTGCCGGCGCTTCCCCAACCCGCTGATCCAGGAACGCCTGCCGCAGGAAGGGCCGGGCTACGGGGTCTCTCTCCTGTTCGACGAAAAGGGAACCGTTAAGGCATCGTTTGTCCATAAACGCCTCAGGGAATATCCCGTCACCGGAGGCGCAAGCACCTTTCGCGAAAGCACACGGCACGATGAGATTCGAGACATGGCAGTGGCTCTGATGAAAAAGCTCGAATGGTTCGGGGTGGCGATGGTCGAATTCAAGATAGATCATCGCGACGGAACTCCCAGGCTGATGGAGATCAATCCCCGGTTCTGGGGATCGCTCCATCTTTCCATCATCGCGGGGGTTAATTTCCCCTGTCTGCTGTACCGCCTGTCAAAGGGGGAAACATTCGACCCGGTTGAACGGTATACACTGGGGGTGCGGTGCCGGTGGATGCTCCCCGGCGATATTCTCCACTTTATCTACAATCGGCGCCGGGCGTCTCTCATCCCCGATTTTTTCAACTTCACGGACCGGAACACTTCCTATGATATACTTTCCCTCTCCGACCCCATGCCGGTTCTGGGAAGGCTGATGACGCCGCTTACCTTTTTATATGATCCCGACATGAAACGGAGATTAAAAAAGAGAAAGCTATGACCGTACACAACATACTGACAGTCGACCTGGAGGATTGGTATCACATCTGCGGGGTCGATCATCTGCTTCCCGAAACCGGATGGCCGGACCTTGAGAGCAGGGTGGTACAGAACACATTGAAAATCCTCGATGTTCTTCGCCGTCGACACGTCACCGCCACCTTTTTCGTCCTCGGATACATCGCCGACCGTCATGGGGACCTGATCAAAAAAATACAGGATGACGGCCACGAAATCGCCACACACGGATACGCTCACCGGAGGGTCTACACCATGACACCCCGCGAGTTCCGCGGGGATCTCATCAAGGCAATCGACGCCGTCGCCACGATCACCGGCCTCCCTGTCAAGGGATACAGGGCGCCGGAATGGTCAATTCGCGATGACTCGTCGTGGGCCCTGGACATCCTGCAGGAGGAAGGCCTTGAATACGATTCAAGCATGGCTCCGCTGCCCATTATCGGCAATCCCGATTATCCCAGGACCGCCTACAGGATGAAGCTCGACGGCGGCTCCCTCTGGGAATTTCCGCCCCTCACAGCTGCTACGCCGCTTATCAACCTTCCGGTGGGCGGAGGATGGGGGCTGAGGACATTCCCGTACACCATCGTTCGCGCCGCGATACAGAATCTCAACAGGAGTGGAAACCCGGCGGTGATCTTCCTTCATCCCCGGGAATTTGACCGTCACAATCCCGGCGTGGGGCTGCCGCCGGCAAAGCGCTTTGTCCTGCATGCCCGGGTGGCCTCGACGGCCCAACGACTGGAGCGCCTCCTCGACGATTTTTATTTTACCTCCATCTCCACGGTCCTTAAAAAGAAATCAATTGCATTCCAGGGATGACATATGTAAAAGGGAAAGTTCATCTAATGATTGATATTGTTTTATATTTAAAAAACAACCTGGCGGATAACTTTGTTGTCTATTTTATCCCGCTGTATATCCTGGGGGGGCGGCCCGTCGCCGTACTCAGCGCTCAGCTCCTGGGTCACACGGCACTCTTTATCGTGCCTGTCGTCGTTATGCTTGACATACTGCAGATACCGATGTTTTATTATCTTTACGGCGCGCTGTCCGATCGGCTGCTGGTGCGAAAACTTTCCGAGCGGGCGGGGAATAAGGAACGAAAACTCCGCGAATCCGGTTTTTTCCGATGGATGCAGGTTATGGGCGCCCCCGGCGTTGTCGCCATAACGTTGCTTCCGATGAAAGGCTGCGGCATGTGGAGCGGTGTGCTTCTTTCGAAGTTGCTCCGGTATCCGAAACCTTACAGTTACTTCCTTCTGATACTGGGCAGCGTCCTGGGATGTGCCGTGCTTCTCGGTATCGGTGAGTTCATTCTCACTCTCTGGGGAATGTTCACCGGCCGTTAAGATTACCTTTAAGAGTACCGCAAGGAGACCTTCGCGAATGGCATCATACAAGAACAGGGCATTGATATACACAATCAACCTTCTCTTTATTCTGCTTTCGAACACTCGAAATGATAAATTATTCAGATGGATATACACGGCCCTGACCCTCCTGGCGGAAAAACTGGTCAGAAAAGATTATTACGTGGAAAAAATCAGATGGATCAGGGAACTTTTCGACCACGATCACCCCAGCCTGACCGTAACGAAGAAGATCGTCGGCGGAACGAATCCCCATCACAGGAAAACGCTCATCAAAGCAGCAATCATCAATCAGCTCCTCGTCGGGACAAACAAGCGCAAGTCGTTCTCTGAAACAACGGGGATGCCGTACCCCCCGGGATTTTTCGTCATCAGCCCCAGCATGAAATGCAACCTCAAGTGTTACGGATGTTACGCCGGCTCGTATGACAAGTCGGGGGAATTATCATTCGA
>JAFGWZ010000052.1 GCA_016936905.1 Deltaproteobacteria bacterium
CCTGGAAAGGGCCATTCTCTATGAAGGCCCCGACTCGGTTTCCGCCTTTATTGCCGAACCCGTCGTGGGCGCGACGGCGGGAGCGCTGGTTCCGAAGGACGGATATTTCCAGCGAATCAGGGAAATCTGCGACAGGTACGACGTCCTGCTTATCGTCGATGAAGTCATGACCGGCATAGGCAGAACGGGAAGGAATTTCGCCGTCGATCACTGGGGCGTGGTTCCCGACATGATCGTCTGCGCCAAGGGGCTCGCCAGCGGCTACACGCCCATATACTGCGTCATAACCCGAGAGAAGGTCCGTGAGGCCATCATGAACGGCAACGGGGCATTCGTCCACGGGCATACTTACAGCCAGAACCCTCTCTCCTGCTCCGTCGCCTGTGCCGTGCTCGACTATATAGAAAAACACGATCTCGTCCGGAGAAGCGCCGTGATGGGAGACTACCTGGTGAAGAAACTCCAGGATCTGCGCAGGCACGCGATCGTGGGGGATGTCCGCGGCCTGGGCCTCTTCGCGGGGGTTGAACTGGTAAGGAAAAAAGAGACGAAAGAACCGTTCGACCCGAAGCAGAGGATAAACGTCCTCATCGGCAACCGGGCCTTTGAAAAAGGACTCATCAGTTACCCCGGAAACGGCGGGGCGGACGGGGTCCGGGGAGACCATGTCCTTCTGGCCCCTCCGTTCATCATCACGGAGGAGCAGATCGACGAGATCGTCACGATTCTTGACGAATCGATCAACGAAGTCACTCGGGAGCAGAAGCTGTAACATCTGTGATAATGGAACCACACAATGCATATGCGGAGATAAACAGCATGGAAAAAGTAATCATAACGGCGGCAATCACCGGAAGCCGGATGCAACGGGATATCGCACCTCACATTCCCATCACCCCGGAGGAAATCGCCCAGTCGGCAATCGAAAGCTGGGAAGCGGGGGCCGCGGTTGTCCACATCCATGTCCGTGATCCCGAAACGCTCATGGGGTCCCAGGATATAAACCTCTTCCGGCGGGTTGTCGAGCCGCTTCGCGCCAAAACGGACGTGGTGATATGCCTCACCACCAGCGGGGTCCCCGGCCTGAACCTTCCCACGGAAGAGCGATTGGCCCCTCTCGTCCTGAAGCCCGAAATGGCGTCCTTCGATGCCGGATCGATCAACCTTGGGGGAAAACCTTTCATCAACACCAACGAGTTTCTCGATGAGGCAGCGCGTATCATGAAGGATGCCGGGGTTAAACCGGAGATCGAGGCGTTTGACCTCGGCATGATCATTACAACCCTCAGGATGAGGGATGAGGGAAAGCTCGACGATCCCCTTCACTTCCAGTTTGTCCTGGGAACGCCGGCGGGATCGCCGGCGACGCCGAAATCGCTTCTCCATTTTTACGATCACATTCCAAGGAATGCCACGTGGTCGACCATCGGTATAGGAAGGCGGCAGTTCGACATGGCAATGATGGCACTTATCATGGGAGGCCACATCAGGGTCGGCATGGAAGATAATATTCATCTCAGTCAGGGAGTCCTGGCAAGGACCAATGCGGAACTGGTGGAAAAGGCGGTGGCCATGTGCAGGGCATACGGCAGGGAGGTGGCAACACCCGACGAAGCCCGCGCGATCCTTGGATTACGGAAGCAGCTGTAGGATAGAAAGGCGGGAACAGGTAATCAGACCGACAGGAACTTGAAACACGTTACATTCGCCTGCTAAATGAAAATTGGAGTTATGAACGGAGATCACCCGAGGGTTGGAATGATACTCTTTCTCGTCACCTTTTTCCTCATATACGGAGGGATGCATTTCTATATCTTCACAAAGATCAGGAATGCCTTCTCCTTAGGAATGTTCGCCCTGTTGTCGTTGAGCACCGTCATGACATTCATGGTGTGCGCTCCCCTGTTGATCCGCTTGCTCGAGCGATTCAATTTCGAAGGGCCCGCCCGTTTCCTCTCATATATCGGATATACCTGGACCGGCGCTGCCTTTCTCTTTTTCTCCATCGCCGTCGTCCTCGACCTCTTTCGACTTTCCGTGAACATGGCAGGATTCATGTTCTCCCGCGACCTCTCGTCGATCGCGCCGACCGCCATGCATCTCTTTCTTGTCCCGCTCGTCTGCGCCCTCACCATTTCCCTGTACGGCTTCTTCGAAGCCCGGACAATCCGCACCGAACGGGTAACCATCAGGACACCGAAGCTACCGAGTGAAATCGAAATGCTGAAGATAGTCCAGATTTCCGACATTCACCTCGGGTTGATCGTCCGGGAACGGCGTCTTGCCGGGATTCTTGACGTGGTGAGGCGAGAACAGCCTGACATCCTCGTCTCAACGGGCGACCTCGTCGACGGGCAGATCTGCCGTCTCGACGGAATCCTAAAGATGCTCGATGATATCAAACCGCCTTACGGGAAATTTGCCGTCACGGGAAATCACGAATTCTATGCGGGACTGAAGCAGGCCCTTGATTGTACCTTAAAATCAGGATTCACCGTCCTGCGAGATGAAACGGTAACGATACCCGGTGTAATCACATTCGCCGGCGTCGATGATCCGGCTGTCAGAATGTACGAGAGAGCAACACCCGCGCCTGAATCGGCGGTGCTTTCCCAAGCGCCCCCCGATACGTTCACCATCCTCCTCAAACATCAGCCGGTTATCGATAAGGACTCAGTCGGCCTGTTCGACCTGCAACTCTCGGGACACACTCACGGCGGACAGATATTCCCGTTCGGCCTGATAACGCGGCTGCGCTATGGCTATACCGCAGGATATTTTCCATTGGGGAAGGGATCTCA
>JAFGWZ010000053.1 GCA_016936905.1 Deltaproteobacteria bacterium
AGCCCTGAGCCCTTCGCCCTGCGCCTCTATATCGTATTCGTTTTTGCCCTTAGCCCTGAGCCCTTCGCCCTGCGCCTCTATATCGTGGACCGGAAATCGTGAATCCGGGCAACCAAGCAGTCAATGACGATTTCCCTTACCCTGCAAAGAGATGAACCTTTTTCAAAAATATGGTATCGTCAGCAAACAGATAAAAGAAGGTTGGAGATGGCCCATGGGCATCGAAATCGAGCGAAGGTTTCTTGTTGTCGGCAACGAATGGAAGGATGGCGCTATCGCTACAATGTACCGGCAGGGGTATCTCTACTTTCAGGAATTCGGTGTTCTCCGCCTGCGAATCGCCGGGGACAAGGCCTTTCTAACGGTTAAAGCATTACGAGACAACCTGAGCGCCCTGGAATATGAGTATGAAATTCCGATCCGTGACGCCGAGGAGATGCTGACCGGACTGTGCGACAGGCCACCGGTGGAAAAAATCCGGCACTTCGTCACGTATGGCGGGATGACCTGGGAAATCGATGTGTTTCTCGGCGACAATGAAGGACTGGTCATTGCGGAAGTGGAACTGGAAGAACCGGAACAGCCTCTCGACCTCCCCTCCTGGGTGGGAAAAGAAATCACAGCGGACCGGCGATATCTCAACGCGTCGCTCTACCGGCACCCCTATAAGAATTGGATCGACGATTAACCGGAAACCGTTCCTTGACCCACAGGCTCAGTTCATAATAACTCATCATCGCCGTCGCAGGGATTTATTGTCAATCGCGGATATCGATGATGAAGCGCTTCATTTCCTCAAAGACCGTATCGCGGGCGTCATGATGGGGAATATGGCCGCAGTCCGGCACCAGCCATCCTTTAACCGGCCCCGATACCTGACCGGTAATGGCTTTCACCTGCGCCGGTGTCCCGTACTGGTCATCCTCACCCTGTATGACAAGGAGCGGCGATGTAATGTCCGGAAGATATTCCTCAATATTCCACTCCCGAAATTCGGGGCTCAGCCAGGTATCGGACCACCGGCGGAACATCGGATCGGTGTTGGCGCCATGGTGCTTCGCCAATTTTTCCTTCAGGCCGGTGGTTTCGTAGCTTTCCACGGCATCCTGTATGCCCTTCACCGTCACGTCTTCGACAAAAACATGAGCAGCCTCGGTGATAATGCCGCGGACCCTCCCGGGATGAACGGAGGCATAGATAAGGGCAATGGTCCCGCCGTCGCTGTGGCCGATCAGAATGACGTCTGTGCCGGAAAAGCGTTCCAGCACCTCCGGGAGGCTTTTCATTGCTTCATCATGGAGATACCGCGGCGTCAGCGATCCGGCGAGGCGACCAGAGCCACCATGTCCCCACCGCTCGTAAACAAATCCGGGACATCCCGTCGCAACGCACAGGTCGGCGGGAAAGGTCCGCCACATGGAAATAGACCCCAATCCTTCATGGAGAAATACAAGAGTCGGGGTACGTGGCGAACGGCAACGATCCAGCGGTTTGATCAAAACCGCCCTGAGACGGTGCCCGTCGGCGGTGAGAGAAAAGGCCTCTTTTGAATACGATCCGCCGGTTTTCATGGTCTGACATCTCTTTCTACACGGCACGGCTCTTCATGAATGAACAACGTCAGGTGATCGACAGCCGTGAGGCATTGTCTATTCGTTCCGAGGCGGTAACGTCAGAAATGATCGTTTTTCATTACTATCCACCCCGGCAGGCACCGGTATAATGCCAGATACAATCAGGAAAATACAACGAAAATATGTTATTCCATTGTGCCATATTGCTTTTTCAGCAGCGAATCATTACATTATGACAAAAGCTTTGGAAAATAACCTATTATGTGTTAGGTAACCGCCGTCATAAAAAAGACGCGTATAAGAAGGTGCAGCTATGCTGATCGTAGAAGATTTGAAGGTAAAACTCGGAGATAAAGAAATCCTGAAGAACATTAACCTGGAGATCAAGCAGGGGGAGACTCATATCCTCTTCGGTCCCAACGGTTCGGGGAAGACTTCCCTTTTGATGACAATCATGGGATACCCACAGTACCGTGTTGTCTGCGGGAAGATAACCTTCAAGGGTGAGGATATCACACACATGAATATCAACGAGCGGGCGGAACTTGGAATCGGCATGTCCTACCAGCGCCCGCCGAGCATTAACGGCCTGAAAACGAGGCAGATGATTCAAATCTGCTCCCACAACGGCGTGGACGTGGAAGATCTGGCAGCAAGGGTCAATTTTACCGATTTTCTGGAGAGGGACATCAACGTGGGGTTTTCCGGCGGAGAGATAAAACGATCCGAGCTGCTCCAACTTCTCGCCCAGGATCCCGATCTCATGCTCTTTGATGAACCGGAATCGGGCGTTGACCTTGAGAACATCGCCCTCATCGGAAATACGATTAATCTGCTCCTTCAGCGGGATCTTCACGCGACGGAAGAAAAATCAAAGAAGCAGCTTGTAAAGGAAAGAACCAAGATGGGGCTCATCATAACCCATACCGGTTTTATCCTCGACTACGTATCGGCAGATAAGGGGCAGGTCCTCTATGATGGTGTACTCGCCTGCAGAAGTTACCCGGCAGAAATATTCAGACAGATCAAAGACGTAGGATATGAGGAGTGTGTTCGATGCGTACTTTAGATGACAAGGCATTACAGGCACAGGAGAAAAAGGCCGCCATCGGCCCTGATATTAATCTGCGCGACTACTCCTCGGAAACGGTTCAGCACAGCATTGTTGATGACCTTACCATGCTATCCCCCGGCGACAGGGAAAGGATGCTTCTTGCCGGCGTCGATACCGGCGAAAAGGATCGATCAGGAACGTTCATCCAGAAGGATACTGAAGCGATTTTTTCAAGATCCAGAGAAGAAGGTCTTGAAATAATCCCGATTAAAGAAGCCCTTGAAAGGTTCGACTGGGTCCACGAGTATTACTGGAAGCTCGCATCGGTGGACGCCGATAAATACACAGCCCGGGCACAGCTCGACCTGCATAACGGGTATGTTATAAGGGCGCTGCCGGGGAAAAAGGTTGTCTACCCCGTACAGGCCTGTCTCTACCTGGAAAAGGAAGGCCTCAGCCAGAACGTTCATAACATCATCGTAGCCGAGGAAGGGTCTGAACTCCACGTCATCACCGGATGCGCCAACGCCGCCCATCTCAGGAGCGGTCTTCACGTGGGCATATCGGAATTTTTCGTAAAGAAAAATGCCAAACTGAGTTTCACCATGATACACCACTGGTCGGATGCGATGACAGTCCGTCCCCGGTCATTGGGAATCGTCGAAGAAGGGGGTCTCTTTCTTAACAATTATATCTCAATGCGGCCCGTCAAGTCCCTCCAGATGTATCCCACCACATACCTGCAGGGAAAAGGCGCGGTGGCCCGTTTCTACAGTCTCATCGTTGGAAGTCCCGGTTCCGAAATCGACGTGGGGAGCCGTTTCTATCTCCAGGCGGAGGATACAAGGGCGGAAATCCTGTCCCGGGCCATCACCAACGGCGGAAACATCATTGCCCGGGGAGACCTCGTGGGTGAAGTCGCCGGAGTCCGAGGGCATCTCGAGTGTCGCGGCCTTCTCCTCAATGGCGGGATC
>JAFGWZ010000054.1 GCA_016936905.1 Deltaproteobacteria bacterium
CGTTCCTGTCGGGCGCGATCGGATCATTGGTAGCCGGTCTCTTCGGCATGCAGGCGGCAACCCTTTCCAACGCGAGAACCGCTCAGGCGGCGCTGGAATTCGGACAGGGAAGGGCCCTGACCGTGGCGTTCTTCGGCGGATCGGTCATGGGGCTTTCCGTTGCATCGCTCGGTCTCCTGGGACTCGGCATTTTTTTCTATTTCTTTGCTGAAAAAGACCCCGTTGTCATCAATGGATTCGCCATGGGCGCGTCGTCGATCGCCCTGTTTGCCCGTGTCGGCGGCGGTATCTTCACCAAGACTGCCGACGTGGGATCCGACCTGGTCGGTAAAGTAGAAGCGGGAATCCCGGAAGACGATCCGAGGAACCCCGGTGTCATCGCCGATAACGTCGGCGACAACGTGGGCGATATCGCCGGTATGGGGGCGGACCTTTATGAATCATACTGTGGTTCCGTCATCGCCGCCATCGCCATCGGCTCCACCATGGGTATGGGCGTGGAAGGCATGGCGATGAAGTGGATGGCGCTGCCCATGCTCTTCATCATCGTCGGCCTGATTGCATCGGTCATCGGGATCGGAATGTTCAACTTCCTCAAGAACATGAAGCCTCAGTCAGCGTTGAGCAACTCCCTGTATATCGCGGGCATTCTCTTCATCATTGCATCATATTTCGTCGTCAAATACACAACGGCCGGTATGTCAGCGGAATACCTGAAGAGCCTGGGGATGATCAGCGCCCTCGGACCCTTCTGGGCAGTCCTCCTCGGTATCGTTGTCGGGATGCTGATCGGTGCCATCACTGAGTACTACACCGCCCGCGGTCCCATCAGGAGAATTGCAGCACAGTCACAGACAGGTGCAGCGACAAACATCATCAGCGGTTTCGCCATTGGTCTTGAGAGCGTTGCAGCCCCCATTTTCTGTATCGCTATGGCCATCTGGCTCTCGTATCTGACGGCAGGTCTTTACGGCATCGCGATCGCCGGTGTCGGAATGCTCGGTACGGTCGGCATGACCATGTCCGTTGACAGCTATGGTCCCATTGCTGATAATGCCGGTGGTATCGCCGAACAGGCCCATATGCCTCCCCAGACCAGAGAAATCACCGACGGTCTCGATGCGGTAGGTAACACCACGGCAGCCATCGGTAAGGGGTTTGCCATCGGTTCGGCGGCACTGACCGCTCTGGCAATGTTCGCCGCCTATACTGCTACCGTTAAAACATTCCCCGGATTCGAGAATTTTGCCCTCGATCTGACGGAAGCCCATGTTATTGCGGGAGTGTTCCTGGGCGGATTGCTTCCCTGTCTGCTTGCCGCGATGACCATGAACGCAGTGGGCGACGCGGCCTATGACATGATCAATGAGATCAGGCGGCAGTTCAGAGAGATTCCTGGGATCATGGAAGGAACGACGCCTCCCGATACCAACAGATGTGTCGATATGGCCACGAAGGCGGCGCTGAAGAGAATGGTCATACCCGGTGTCTCTGCTGTTGTGACTCCAGTACTCATCGGTATCCTCATTGGTCCCCACGCGCTTGGCGGGTTCCTCGCCGGTGCAACGCTGACCGGTGTCGTTCTCGGTCTCCTCATGGCGAATGCCGGTGGTGCCTGGGACAATGCGAAGAAATACATCGAGCAGGGCAACTTCGGCGGTAAGGGTTCCGAGGCCCACAAAGCGGGCGTCATCGGCGATACCGTCGGCGATCCCTTCAAAGATACATCAGGACCGTCAATGAACATTCTGATCAAGCTGATGTCGGTCGTTTCGCTTGTTACTGCTCCGGCGATTGTTACTCTGTATCAGAAGATCTACGGATAAGTCACATACAAAGAACAGTATGACTGCAGAGGAGGCGGACACAATCCGCCTCCTCTTTTTTTTATGAGAGAGTTCCGGGAGTCAGACAGCCCGCGCATGGGAGAAAAGGGCTTGACAACCAGTGGCTGAGCCACTATAGCATCGGTAGTATGCGTCGGACAACATGTCGGCCGAGCGTTCACTTATCGCCGTAGCGGCGTCAACATGTTGATGAAAAGGAGTCGCCAGTGGGGTTTCGCTGCGGGATCATAGGCCTTCCCAATGTGGGGAAATCCACCATTTTCAACGCCCTCACCGCCGCGGGAGCAGAGGTGGCCAATTACCCATTCTGTACCATTGATCCCAATGTGGGAGTTGTGCGAGTTCCTGACGAACGGCTTGAGGCGATTGCCCGGATCATCAACCCCCCTCAGACAGTTTACACTACAATGGAATTCTTCGATATCGCCGGACTTGTGCAGGGGGCCAGCAGGGGAGAGGGACTGGGAAACAAATTCCTCGGTCACATCCGTGATGTTGACGCCATCGTTCATATTGTCCGATGTTTTGATGACCCCGATGTTTCTCACATCTACGGCCCCGTTGATCCAGCCCGTGATATTGATATCATCAACGCCGAACTCCTGCTGGCAGACCTGGAGACGGTTGAAAAGAGAATAACGAAAATAGAACGCCAGGCAAAATCGGGAAATAAGGCATACCGGAGGGAATTCGAGATGTGTGGCCGCATCAGAGACGCCCTCGGCAGAGGGGAAGCTGTTAGAGCGCTCGCCCTGGGAGACGACGAGTCGGAAATCTTCCGGGATCTGAATCTGCTGACTGCAAAGAAGGTTCTCTATGTGGCCAATGTCAGTGAATCGGTTCTCAAGGGTGAAGGTATCTATGTGGCGGTTATCGAGGAAGCAGCCCGGAAGGAGGGTTCAAAAGTCATTACGATCTGCGGCGATATGGAGTCGGAGATTGCCGAACTTGATGAGGCTGAAAGAAAGGAATTTCTTGCCGACATGGGTCTTGAAGTATCGGGACTTCAGAAGCTGATCGTTGCGGGGTATGATCTGCTCAACCTTATCACCTTTTATACAACCGTCGGGTCTGAACTGAGGGCGTGGACTATCAAGAAAGGAACAAAAGCGCCGAAGGCAGCCGGCAAGATTCACAGTGATATGGAACGGGGTTTCATCCGGGCGGAGATTGTGACCTGTGATGATTTTATCACTTCCGGTGGTATAACCGCTGCAAGGGAAAGCGGCCGTGTGAGAATAGAAGGGAAAGAATACAGCATCGAAGACGGCGACATCGTTTATTTCAGGTTCAACGTGTAGAGGAGAACACGGCAGACGGGCATTTATCAGCAGTCTCGTTACTGTCTGGTTACCCGGCTTCACGATTCCCGGTCCAACGGTCTTTTTGATACATCATCAGCTCGTTCTTTTTAGTTGGTGATATAAAAAAAGACGGCAAGCACTGGGCTTGCCGTCTTCTGTATAGTGACAGAGCGATTATCCTTACATCTCATCGCTCAGATTGCCTTAGGGGGCCGGTGGGTGGAAAGGAGGGAACATAAAACCACCCACCGTTAGGCAACTCATTTATTTATGATCTCAATAATCTTCCACGTCGTCCCATGGATGATCGGTCAGAAAAAAACTGTCGAAAACTTCTCTGTCAGACGACTTTTTCTTACTATCATTACGGTCCCATTCACCATTTATCTTATCGCTCGATGGCCTACTGAAAACACCTTCTTTGTCCGACTTGACATCCTTACTTTCTTCTGAAGAGGGTGATTCCTGATCGGTCTTTTCTCTGCTCCATCCCTTCATCGTGTTCCGTAATGCTCTGACTTCTCATATATCGGATTTAAGCTGTTGTAATAGTGAGTTTGCAATCGGCATGCCATGTTCTGATTGCCTGTTGAAAAAAAAGATAGAAGTTTTTTTATGTATAAATAATAGGCTTTTATACGTGGCCTGGTGCAAGCGAAGGATTATTGTCAGAAGATGATACGGGAAACAAGGGCAGAAAAGCGCAGACAAATGACGATGAAATGTGCGGAAATAGAACACAGCACGAAAAAAAGAAGGGGATATACAGAAGGTTATGGTTTTAGACCGTGCGTGCGAAATGAGAACTATATGTTCGTGAATCGCACAAATATATTAGATTGTCGGGAGCTCATTATCTGAAGAGTTCTTTTGTTCTACCTTTTTAAGCTCACGTATCAACGTATAACGGGAAATACCCAGTCGTCGTGCCGCTACGGTCTTGTTCCCCTTGCTGAGTTCAAGTGTACGGTTCAGAATTCGTTCCTTGACTTTTGTCGTCAGATGGTCAATCAAAAACCGGTAGTTTGCCGCATGGCGGGGATCAGCATGCAGAACATACTCATCATCTGAGCATATGGGCAGATCGTTCACAGCTGCATTCTGAATTTCCGCCGGAAGGTTTTCTTTCGTTATATATGTCCCCACATTCTGAAGGATCATGACACGTTCGATGATATTTTTGAGTTCCCTCACATTTCCCGGCCAGGGGTACTGTATTAAGGCCTTTTCAGCGTCCCCGGTGAAGCCTGCTACCTTTTTGTTAAACTTATTATTGAATTCTTCAACATAATGCTGTGACAGGATGATGATGTCATTATCCCGTTCACGGAGCGGCGGTATGGTGATGGGTACAACACTGATTCGATAATAGAGGTCTTCGCGGAACAACCCGTCAGACACCATGCGATTCAGGTCCCTGTTTGTTGAGAAAATAAAACGAACATTGATGGGGATGTTTTCATTTCCCCCCAGTCGTCGAATATGGCCGTCTTCGAGCATCCTCAGGAATTTAGCCTGAAGCTGCAGGTTCATGTCTCCGATTTCATCGAGTAGAAGCGTCCCTCCGTTTGCGTATTCGATAAGCCCGAGCTTACGCTTCCTCGCATCCGTAAAAGCACCGGCCTCGTAACCGAAGATTTCACTCTCCAGTAATGTTCCGGGAATTGCCGCGCAATTGACATCGACAAATCTTTTTGATTTTCGGTCGCTTTGCCGATGGATTGCCCGGGCCATCAATTCCTTGCCGGTGCCGCTTTCACCCTGAATCAGTACATTTGTGTCATGTTTTGCCACTTCGGTAATGACATGAAAAATACCCTGAATCTTGTTGGAACTGCCAATTATATCATGAAACCCGAGCAATTCGTCTTCCCGTTGCTTGAGCATTTCCACTTTTGTCTTAAGTGATTCCGCCTCCATGGAGAGGAGTGAATGCATGATGGCATTGTCGTAGGACGCCGCTGCGTTTTTTATAAGGATATCGAGGACGTTTACTTCGTCCGGTCCGAAGGATCCGTCTTGTTTGGCAAGGTAAAGGACCGCCTTGAATTTTTCCGCTATATTAAGAGGGATTGCAACTTCAGTCGTGCATTCCTCAAATAACGACGGTATTCCTGAATGGTCTTTTTGATCCTGTATAATTGTTTCACCTGAATCCAGTACATTCCTGATGATGCTGTGGTTGATTTTCGTCATCAGTTCTTTTTCCCTGTCTCCGACAACGATTTCCCCATCGCTTATAAGGTATTTATCCTTTTTTACATCGAGAAAATAAATGAGGGCCTTTGTTGCCGCGCCAATTTTCAGAGCATGGTCAATAATGATTGTGTGAATATTATCAAGAACATAATTGGCATTCAAATGAGAGACCGCTTCCTGAAGAACAACGAGCCGCTCGATCCTGTTTTGATTATCTTCAAAAAGCCTTGTGTTGTGTATGACGATACTGATCTGGTTGGCGAACGTCAGCAGAATGCCGATTTCATTATCGGAGAATCTCGTTTTTTCCTTCGACCAGAGGCAGATAATGCCGATGACCTCGTCCTGGATTTTCAGTGCCGCGTAGAATGTCGATCCACGCTTGTAAAATTGGGTGATCTTTCGATCCGCCTCGGTAATTCTTGGATCCGTCTCGGCGTCTTCCAATGCAATATAGTAACCGCTTTTGGCAGCCCGCGTTTCAAGGCAGTCATGTTTGTGAATATTGAGATTCGTGGAAAAGGCGTAGCGTGCCTCTTCCGGGCTGTAATTCTTTACCACCTTCGTTATCAGATTTTCTTTTGTCTCGTCAAAAAGGCAGATGATTCCTCGGTGAAACCCCATCGTGTCCACGACATCGTCAAGTATCCTCTGGAGGATGTCGTCGACCCGGGACGGAAACGTCAACAGTGTGCTGATACGGAAAAAGGCATCGAGTATCTGTTCCGTGGAATAGAAGAAATCGTACATGGCTCACGCTTTCTGCAATACAAACATTCCTCAACTGTGCACAAAGTGCACAGTTAATTCCAATATGACAGATCGTTGAGAATGTCAAATGAATTTATGCTGTGTAGGTTTCCGGCGGCTGTATACGGCAGACAGTTATGACCTTTCCATGACAACGTGAAGCACGTCAGAAGAATGGAAGATCACGTGACATTATGGTGTGACGCACCGGCGTGAGCGGAGAGGATACAGAAAGGTTCATCAAAAAGAACCGCTATGGAAATCATGCTTCTTTCAAAACGATGCTTAATACCGTTGTAAGTTTGATGACATCTTCGTCCGCCTTTCTCAGGCGGGAGCAGACAATCTTGGCGATGTTAAAAAGGACCCGGTATCCCAGTTCAGGATCGTTATCGGCGAGCCGTATGAAGTCATTCCGATTGATTTCATAAAAGACGCAATCACTGAGGGCGGTGACGGTGGCCGTTCTCTTCGAATTCTCGAGAAGGCTTATCTCTCCGAATACGGCGTGATGCTCCGAACTTAATTTGGTAAACACTTTATTCTGGATGTTTTCATCTTCTTCAATATCGATTCCTTCGAGAACGAGTGTTTTTAACACCTCGACCGTTCCATCAATAATGATGTACATGGTGTCGCCGCAGTCCCCCTCTTTCATAATTACTGTGTCTTTCGGAAACCTGACTTCCCGGCAGATGTTCAGGATTTTCGCTATCTTGTCGTCACTCAGGTTTTGAAAGAGGGTGGTTTCCTTTAAAAGAGATATGTTTTTTCCCACGATGCTGCTCCCTGTTTCACTGTGAAGCTTCAACAAACGGACTAGTTTTCGACCTTGCTGAGTATCACGGCAAAATCATGACTGGTAATGATTTCCTTCCCCTCAGGGTTCACGACGACTTTCGTCTGATCCTGCTCGTAGAGCAGATCTTTTTTTGATTCCCGTATCTTTTCTCTGATGAACGTTTCAATAACAGAGGTATCATCGGAGAGCATATCTTCCAGTTTCACCGACTTCTTCTCACGCAGGAGGCCGATGAGGATTGCATTCTTTTTTCCCCTGAAGAAATCCGAGAGCTCCGCGAAGGTTTTTCCCACAAACTGTCCGGGGATTGCGGTCCGTTGGAGTTTGTTCCTGTCATCCTTGGAAAGAATAGTTGAAAACACCCTTGGGAGCCCCGGGTGGGTGACGGCGCTTGCCAGCAGGGATCCCATGTAGTCTTCCATAATAATGATTTCATCCACGTTGGCTCGCTTCAGATACTGCTGGTTATCTTTGTCCAGAAGTTCCGCTACAATTCGTATTTTCGGCGCCATCGATTTGATCGTCAATGCGGCAAGAATGGTCCGCTCGTCTGTCCTGTTCCCGGTGTTTGTGCCCGAGGAGTCGGCCATTAAAACAACAAAGCGTGCTTTCTGAATATTGGCCCGCTGGAGGACGATTTCATTGGCGTGGTTTCCTCTGATGAACATGATGTCGTAATTTTCATATTTTGTCTTCAGTATGTCGATTTCGTCGACCGGCAATTCGTTGACCAGAACGATAGTGGGGGTTTCTGTCTCGCCGAAGGACTTCAACCATGAGATAACATCTTCCGTGTGCCGGTTCCACCCACATATGACGATGTGGTTTCTCTGTTTGACCGTTTCCAAACCTTTACCCTCCTTGATTTTCTGTGCCACGAAGACCGATGCTATGGTTGCCGTCACCAGTGAAAGCAGTCCTATGCCGGAAATCATCAATCCGAGCGCCACAATTTTTCCACCATTGGATATGGGGTACTTGTCGCCGTAGCCGACGGTGCATATGGTGACGACGGCCCACCAGATTCCATCCCAGAGTGAACGGATTGACGACTCCTCCTGGCTGTTTTCAAATACAAATGCAGCAGCCGCGCAGAGAATGATCACCGATATCGTAATGAATGCAACGAGAAAAAACCGCTCCCTGCGGAGGATCCTGAAAAATTTTTTGACATTTGCTAATGAAATCATAGGCGTGTCATCGTGGTTCTGCCGCTGTTAACGCTGCAATAACGGCGTTTCAACTTTTATCAAACCGGAGGAACTGCATGGTAAAATTCGCTCTTCCCTGGGTGGCTGAACGGAGATCCGTCGAGTAGCCGAACATCTGTTTAAGGGGAACGCGGGCAACAATTTCGCTGATGGGACCCTTGGGGTTTATGCTCTCAACTTCTCCCCGACGGGCGTTGATATCCCCGATCACCTCTCCCATGAAGTCGCTCGGTGTAATAATATCAACCATCATGATCGGCTCGAGAAGGGCCGGCTCCGCCTGGGAACACCCATCTCTGAAAGCCGTCGAAGCCGCTACTTTATATCCCAATTCCGTCGATTCCCCCTCCCGATACGTTCCTCCTTTTATAGTGATTTTCATATCGGTAACGGGATATCCGGCGATTACTCCCGTTAACGACGCATCCCGTATGGCCTCCTCTATGGCCGGAAGATAGACGGCAATACTGTCGGTACCATTGAGGGTGGTTATCGACAGTCCCGATCCACGAGTATTCGGCTCGAGATGCAGGATTACGTGGCCGAAATGTTTTGCATCTCCCAGCTCGCGATGGAACGTCCCTTCCGCATCGACGCCCTTCTCGATCGTTTCTCTGAAAACGACTTTCGGTTTTCCCACGTTGACTTTCGTATTGTATTCTCTGATCAGCCTGTCCAGTATGATTTCGAGGTGGAGTTCTCCCATGCCGGAAATGACCGTCTGAGCCGTTTCATCGTCATACTTCACCTTCAACGTCGGGTCTTCTTCCATGAACTTTGCCAGGGCTGTTGTTAATTTTTCCTGATCCGCCGGCGTTTTCGCTTCGATGGCCTGGCTGATTACCGGCTGGTAGAACTCAATCGGCTCCAGGATAATCGGGTGTTTCTCATCGCAGATTGTTTCCCCCGTCGAGGTATTTTTTAACCCCACGACGGCAACGATGCTCCCCGCTCCCGTTTCGTTGATCCGTTCCCTCTTATTGGCGTGCATTTTCAGAAGCCGGGCTATTTTCTCTTTTCGTCCCGTGTTTGCGTTATAGACATCCTCGCCGACCTTCATGACCCCCGAGTAAAGACGGACGTAAGTGATCTTTCGTCCTTCGTCCATGGCAACCTTGAAAGCGAGGGCTGCGAAGGATTCTTTGCTGCTGCTGATCCGTTTCTCGACCTCTTTTGTTTCCGGGTTGATCCCTTCGATCGGAGGGACGTCTTCCGGGGAGGGGAGAAAATCGACAATGGCGTCCAGAAGCGGCTGGACACCCTTGTTTCTCAGCGCCGTACCGCACAGAACGGGTACGATCTTAAGACGAAGGGTTGCCGCCCTGATGGCCGCCGTCAGTTCCTGTTCGGTAATATTCATTCCCTCCAGATACTTTTCTGCTATGTCATCATCCAGTTCGGCAATGGTCTCGATCAATCTGTCCCGGCACTGCTCAGCCTCCGTGAGGGAGTCAACCGGTATATCCCCATAGTTATAGATGGTTCCGTATTGCTGTTCCTCCCAGGTGATGGTCCTGCGTCTGATAAGATCGATGACACCTTCGAACGTCGTTCCTGTGAAATATGGTATCTGGAGGATCAGTGGCTGAGATCTGAATCGCTCCTTCATCATGCCGACGGTTCCGAAATAATCGGCGCCGATGCGGTCCATCTTGTTAATGAAAGCGATTTTAGGTACGCGGTGCTTGTCCGCCTGATGCCATACCGTCTCGGACTGGGGTTCGACGCCGCCGACAGCACAGAATACAACAAGGGCTCCGTCGAGAACCCGAAGTGAACGTTCCACCTCCATGGTGAAGTCGACGTGGCCCGGCGTATCGATGATATGGATTTCATGGTCACGCCAGTCGCAGGTCGTCACCGCGGAGGTAATCGTAATTCCCCGTTCCTGCTCCTGGGGCATCCAGTCCATGACCGCTTCTCCGTCATGGACCTCGCCGATCTTGTACGATCTTCCTGTGTAATAGAGTATCCTCTCTGTTACCGTTGTCTTGCCGGCATCGATGTGTGCGATGATGCCTATATTTCTGATTCTTGATAATTTCTTCTTTCCGGTCATAACGGTACACTGTCCTGGTAATACGGAATTGCGAATTACGGAGCTGATTCAGGCTCAGGGGGAGCGCTGGGCCAGCAGGTCGTTATTAATGGTGAAGGGGTTTCGAGTATCCACGTGTCCCTTAATGGTTTCTATTTCTTTTCCATTGACGAGAATTTTTACTCTTTTGATTTGAGGGATGTTTTTGCAGAGCGATGTGGTTACTGAATACAGTGTCGCGATTTCACTGGTTGTTCCCCCGGGATGCCGTTCGATCAGATTGTTGTCGAAACTCACAGAGGCGGTGCCGTCGATGACGGTGACATTGGTGCATGATGTTGCATCCGGCAGTGTATTGACATTTCCCTGTTTCGATCCGTCCAGCAGGGCTTTTACGATTTCGAAGGCCTGGTCTTCGATCTTTTTTCTCTTCGTAACATATCGTATTTCGGAAACAAGAAATCGCTCGTTCCCATCGGAAAAGTAGAGGAGTCGTTCCTGTTTCTCTCTTTTCTGAGCAGCCGTTTCCTCTCCCGTTATGGGAGGATAAATGTAGTCAAACAGTGATACGAAGAAAAAAACAAGAAACGCCGCCGATATTATGACTATGAGAGAAAGAAAGAACAGCTTTACATTCTTTTTCTTTTTTTTTGCTACCGATGCTTTTGTTTTCCGTTGTCGTTTTGAACTCATGTTTTGTTTTCCCTGCAGCTCTGTGAAAGTGGGGACAATCTATGGCAATTTGCATGCACTGTCAAGAAAAGAAAGTGCATTGCCCTCCTCAGCCGGCGTCATGCCGGATACAACGGGGGTAAACGTTTTCACGCGTCCGCCGGACGGGAAGGGGCTTCCATCGGGAAATTACCGGCGATACACTATCAACGGCCCTTTGTCAATACATCGGACAGGCACTCCTGAGCCTTTTTGCCGTATGGGGATTGAGGATCCAGGTCCACCGCCGTTCGCAACTCCTTCAGGGCGCCTTTCATGTCGTTGACACGGAGGTAGCTCATGCCGAGCCAGTAATGCGACTCGGCAATATATGGCGCGAGCTCTATCGACTTCTTCAGATGTTCGATCGCTTTTTCGGAATTTCCGTCTGAAAGATAGGCAACGCCTAAGTCTTTGTGGATGAAAAAGAGAATCCTGCTGTTCGGGTTTCTTCGAAGCGCCGTGGAATAGGAATCGATCGCCTTGGAATACACTCCCATTCTGAAATATGCGAGCCCCATGTTGTAGAGTGCGAGATCCGGCGTTTCATACAGTTCGTTTGAAAGTGCCCGGGAAAATTCACTCATGGCATTGTCATAATCATTCCGTGCCAGGTAAATCGTACCGAGATAATTATGGGCATCGGAATAGTCACTCTTCAGGTCAATGGCCCGTTTCAACGAGTCAACCGCCTTGTCGGTAAATCCCGCTCCGTGATAGGCGATACCC
>JAFGWZ010000055.1 GCA_016936905.1 Deltaproteobacteria bacterium
AGGCAATGATCTTCTTCGAAAGATGGACGGTGAAAAAACAAAAGAGAATATCGCGGCGATGATCAGCATGATACGGGGCCATGGCAGTCAGGTCGTCCTCATCGGCGTTCCCCGTCCCGGCCTGCTGCTGTCGACGGCGGAATTCTACCGTGACATCGCGGAAGATTTGGACGTACCGTATGAGGACACGGTCATCGGTAAAGTACTGTCACAGGGAAATCTTAAATCCGATTATATCCACCCCAATGACCGGGGATATGCCAGGATCGCTGAGGTGTTGGCTCACTTTCTGAAGAAACATAAGGGGATTGTAAATTGACCGGAGTGTCATGATCGCATGACCCGGAACGGTAGCGCTTCTTTTAAAACAACGACGATCAGATGCGCCAGAAACGGACACGGCGCTTTTCCCGAAAAGGTGCACGGAACGAACGGGGACAGGAGAATCGAGTTCACGGTTTGAATTGAACAGCGAGCGCATTCCCCGCAACTCGTTGCGGGGAGCTTCAATCGATAAAGGTGGAATGAAGTGAGGTAAAGGGTGTGAGCGAGTTTACGGAATTACGGAGCCGGATTTTCGAGCTGGAAGAGGCGATCTCAAAGCTGAAACAGCTGGAAGATGGCCTGAAGAAATCAGAAGCTCTCTATCGAACGATTTTTGAAACGACCGGAACGGCAATGATCGTGGTCGAGGAAACGATGATCATATCGGTTGCGAATGCCGAAGCAGAATCGATTGTGGGATATACAAAAGATGAAATCGTGGGGAAACTGAAGTGGATTGATCTGATTGTCCCCGAACACCGAGAAAAGCTGGCCGAATACCACCGAATGCGGCGCATCAACCCACATGCGGCTCCAAAAAGCTACGAATCCAGGGTGATCGCCCGTGGTGGCGCCGTGAAGGATATAATGATCACCGTATCCGTCGTGCCGAATACGACGAGGACCATAGCGTCTTTCATCGACATCAGTGAACGGAAACGGATGGAAGAGCAGTTGCGGTACCTGAGCACCCATGATGCCCTTACGGGACTGTACAATCGAGCTTATTTTGAAGAAGAAATGTCTCGTCTGGAGCGGGGGCGCCATTTTCCCGTCAGCATTCTTATGATCGACGTCGACCGTTTGAAGATCATCAACGACAGCCTGGGACACGCGGCGGGAGATGATCTCCTGCGGCGGACCGCCCAGGTTCTGAAAACAGTGTTTCGCAGCGAAGACGTGGTTGCCAGGATCGGCGGTGATGAATTTTGTGTGCTGCTGCCCATGACGAAAGGGCATGTCGCTGCACGGATCGTTGCACGGATCAAGGCCGCCCTTGTGGTACATAATAAGCAGCCGTCTTATTCGACAAGCTTAAGTTTTTCCATCGGTTATGCAACGGGCGACAAGGGATGCTCTCTCACCGCTGTTCAAAACGATGCCGACTGGAATATGTATCAGGAAAAACTTGTCGGCGTCTATGGTGAGAATGCGAGAAAGTAACCACGGTCGGGAGGCAGGAACCGCTGATAGAGGGTGTGATGCCCGGTGGAGCATTGCATGGACCGGGAAACGACGGGATAGTCGAACTAAACGTGTTGGAAAGTCCTTAACGCCCCTCAAAATCGTAGCGAGAGGAGGACGTTTTGAGGAGGGGGGAATGTTTCAACAGTGATTGTGCGGAGGGAACGAGACAATGAGTAGTGAGGAAATTCGTTTGGCCGGACGGGCAATAAATGCCCTTCGTTTTATTTCTGTCGATGCGATTCAAAAGGCATCATCGGGACATCCCGGACTGCCAATGGGGGCGGCGGCAATGGCATACACCTTGTGGACGAGGCATCTGAATCATAATCCCGCCAACCCTCGGTGGGTAAATCGGGATCGGTTTGTCCTTTCCGCCGGTCATGGCTCAATACTTCTCTATGCTCTGCTTTATTTAACAGGGTATGATGTCTCGCTTGATGACATCAAGGATTTCCGGCAGTGGGGGAGCAGGACGCCCGGCCATCCAGAAACGGGTGTGACACCGGGGGTTGAAGCAACGACGGGGCCTCTCGGTCAGGGAATCGGCAATGCCGTCGGAATGGCCATCGCGGAAGCCCATTTGGCGGCCCAATATAACCGGCCGGACAGCGAGATTGTCGATCATTACACGTATGTTCTCGCGGGAGACGGGGATCTCATGGAAGGAGTAGCGGCCGAGGCTTCATCTCTTGCGGGGCACCTGGGGCTCGGCAAGCTGGTCGTGTTGTATGACGATAATCATATCAGCCTCGCCGGGTCGACCTCTCTTTCATTCACCGAGGATGTGGCGGCACGGTATACCGCGTATAACTGGGACGTTCAGTGGGTTGATGACGGCAATAACATAGAGGAAATCGATCAGGCCATCCAGTACGCGAAGAAGGAAAGAAACAAACCTTCTCTGATCCTGGTCAGAACAGTTATCGGCTGTGGCGCGCCGAGCAAGCAGAATACGTTCGGCTGCCATGGATCGCCTCTCGGCCGTGAAGAAATTGCAGCGGCGAAGCGAAATCTCGAATGGCCCGTCGAACCCGATTTCCATGTCCCCGATGACGTTATAGAACATATGCGTTCCGCCAGGGATGCCGGTGAAAATCGGGAACAGGAATGGAGAACGATCTTTGAACACTATCGGACCGAATACCCGGACAGGGCCGCCGAATTCATCAGGATCTGCCGGGGACTTTTGCCCGCCGGATGGGCTAAAGAATTCCCCCGATTCGAATCGGACAGGAAAAGCCGTGCCACCCGTCGGGTTTCAGAAGATGTGATGCAGTATCTCGGCGCCTGTCTGCCCGAATTGTTCGGTGGAACGGCGGACCTCAATCCCTCCACGCTCGCGTGGCTGAAGAAACATGGAGACTTCCAGAACCCGACGTTTCTTCCCACGGACGTTCAGGGAGCGGTGGGAAGCCGATGGGATTTCGGAGGAAAGAATATTCATTACGGCGTTCGTGAACATGCCATGGCGGCAATTTCAAACGGTCTTGCCTTGCACGGCGGTATCATTCCGTTCACCGGAACGTTTCTTGTGTTTGCCGATTATATGCGCCCGGCCATGCGGCTTTCAGCCCTCATGGGACTGAGAGTTATTTATGTATTCAGCCATGACAGTATCGGAGTCGGGGAAGACGGCCCCACCCATCAGCCGGTGGAACATCTCATGGGCCTGAGAACGATCCCGAATCTGACGGTCATCCGTCCCGGCGATTCGGCGGAGGTTGTCGAGGCGTGGAAGGCTGCCCTGACTAACACACATGGTCCAACCGCCTTGATTACGAGCCGCCAGGATGTGCCGGTGTTGGACAGATCGGAATATGCCCCGGCATCGGGTCTGCGGCGGGGGGGGTATGTCCTGTGGGAACCGTCGAAAGACAATCCG
>JAFGWZ010000056.1 GCA_016936905.1 Deltaproteobacteria bacterium
ACTCTCCTCCCGAACAGCGGCACGGCAATCTTCACTTTATCAGTTTTTTTGTGCCCGCTACTTTCTTTCAAACTATCGCCCCCTGCTTTACAAATAATTATGACGTATCTCTGTACCGCCTGTATGGAAATTACCGCATCGCATACGTCGGAATCGGACCATGGCTCAATCACGCTCCTTCATTCATTATTTACCAATACAGGCTCAGCATTGTGATACGAAGTCCTTTACACGTTAATTTCTCTGGGTCTTTGTGTTGTTTGTAGATCAAGAGCAAATAGAATGCCAATCGGATTTAAAATCTTCGAGCAGATAAATTGTTGTAGAATAACAGCTAGATGGATAATACTGAAGACGGGACGGAATATGGATTAAGGAGGAATAAACGTTTCATATAATGAAACAGTTTCATTTTATGTTTCATCCACAGGGTTGGAAATTTCATATTTTTTTATCCGGCGCCATAACGTCGTGCGACTGATTCCCATGGCATGGGCGGTTACATCGCGGTTTCCCGAATGCCGATCAAGCATCGCGCGGAGGGTTTCAGCCTCCTGGAGTTCCTGCTTTGACAGATGAGGCGGCGCGCTGTGCGCACCCGTGAACAGATCTTTCGGAAGATGATGGATATCAATGCGGTTCTCCTTGCAGGTGATGAAGGCGTACTCGATAAAATTTTCCAGTTCGCGGACATTGCCCGGAAATGGATGGCACATCATCAAATCAAGCGCCGCCGGGCTTATGCTTTTAATATCCCGTTCTTTTCGCAGGTTGAATTTGTTAATGAAATGGTCCACCAGGAGCGGAATGTCCTGTTTTCTCTCCCGCAAAGCCGGCAGTATGATTTTGACAACGTTCAATCGGTAATAGAGATCCTGACGAAATGTACCCGCTCGAACGAGGGTGGCCAAATCCGAGTTGCTGGCGGCCACGATGCGAACATCAAATCCGACGGCGTGGGTACCCCCCAGTGGGAATGCCTCACCATCTTCCAAAACCCGTAAGAGATCCGCCTGGAACTTGGAAGAGGTCGTTGATATTTCATCCAGAAAAAGTGTGCCACCGTCGGCCATCTTTAATCGTCCCGACTTGCTTTTTGTCGCGCCGGTGAACGCACCTTTCACATAACCGAACAGTTCCGATTCAAGCAGACTGTCCGGCAGGGCGGCGCAATTCAAAGCAATAAACGGACCTTTCCCCCGCGGACTGAGATGGTGAATGGCCCTGGCAATAAGCTCCTTGCCTGAACCGGTCGGACCCTCAATGAGAACGGCGCTTTCGCTTTCGGCAACATCCGGCAAAAATGATATGATTTCAAGTATCTTAGGATGCTTGCCCACGATATCACTGGGAAGGCTACGGCCGCTGGCCAACCGTCGCAATTCTTCCAGTTCCGAAAGATCCCTGAACGTCTCCACAGCGCCGATGACGGTGCCGTGATCATTTTTCAGGATGGAAGTGCTGAGCCTGATTGGTTTTGGATCGCCCTGTTTGCTGATGATGAGGGCCGACACGTTGATACTCGCCCGTCCTCTTGAAATGGTTTCATCCAGAACGCATCTTCCTTCACAAATATTGGCGCGAAATACGTCGAAACAATACTGTCCGATGGCTTCTTCCTTTTTAAAACCCGTGATACGCTCTGCGGCCTTGTTGAATGATGTAATTTGTCTGTCTGGATTTATGGTGAAGACCCCGTCACTGATGCTCTCCAAAATGGTACAACAAGGCGTATTGAGGGCCGAGGTGATGTCACAAAAAACAATTTTGTCTTTTTCCCCCTGATGGGATTTTTTTCTTTTCGATGATGACATGCAATATGTGCCTGTTCTGCGATGCGACGTAATTTGGTATGGTGCCGTCATGCTGAATGTTTTAATCTCACATACCACGAATATATACGCATTTCAAGATATTGGCTCCGATGAATCGGAAGGTTTTCATTCGTCGTGCACCGTGCCGCGTGAAAAAGGAACTGCACATGCTTGAACGGCGAAACGCATCTGAGGAAGAGTAGATGGCCTTTTATAAAAAACATGTCATCCACAACAGCCATCTGGAACATATTACCATCATCATGACTGACGACAACGTCACTTTATACAGTTGAACTTTGATGACCAGGGTGAAAATAATAAGTTTATCCCCACTGTATAGACAGAAATCAGAAAAGAAATCGGCTTTTTGCGAGCCAATGTGTCACGACAAATCGGTGCCTGGCGCCATGTAACATTATTTCTTTCGCATATATTACGATTATGATGTACCGGCGACTATCCAATGGACGAGCTCGCCATGCCACCAAGATACCTTGTAACGCTTACCAAGGAAGAACGCAAAGAACTTGAGGCAATGACCCGTAGAGGAAAGACCCCTGCCCGAAAATTTATTCAAGCCCGTGCATTGCTGTCGTGTGATGCCTGAGCCGATGGTACGGCATGGAACGTTTCCGATGTCGTGGAAGCGCTTGGGGTGTCGAGCCGTTCGATTGAACACCTCAAGAAGCGCTTTGTTGAAGATGGACTTGAAGCGGCGCTCAAACGCAAGGCTCGGGAAAAGCCTCCGAGAGACATCATTTTTGACGGTGCTTTTGAGGCCCGATTGGTCGCATTGGCCTGTTCAGACACCCCCGAAGGACATCGTCGCTGGACGGTCAGATTGCTTGCCGACAAAGCTGTCGAGCTTGGCATTGCCGATTCCGTATCGCACATGACCGTGCAGCGGAAGATCTAAAGGCAAAAGGGCTTATCGCATCGGCGTCGCCCCCGCCTGGCCGAGTCTCAGGAAAGGAGACCCCATGCTGAAGGAATGGTGTCACGGATTCTATGCCACTCATCTTTACCTTCCCTTTTCGGCCCTGTCGAAACGGTGGCGGGATTATTGGCGAAGGCGCCTGGGAAAGGCGGACCCCCTTCATGCAGAGTACGCATCTGCCGCCGATTCACTGGCGTCGATGCGTTGCGCCCAAAGTCATCGGCCTTCTGGAGCATCAGTCGAAAAATGGCAACGTCCGGATCAGCGAGCTGGGTATTCTGGCCCATATGGCGGCGAACTGCCCCGAGGGATCGATCCTTTTCGAGATCGGCACCTTCGACGGCAGAACGACGCTCAATCTGGTGATCAACGCCCCGCAGAGATGCCGCATCTTCACCCTCGATCTGCACCCCGATACGGAACCCAGGTATGTCCCGGCCACGGGAGAGCTCCATTTCGTCGACAAGCCGACACCCGGCATGCGCTAAAGGAAGTACCGCGAAAGCCGACATGAAAGCGCCGGTCGGATCACCCAGCTCCTGGGGGACTCCGCCACCTTTGATTTTTCGCCCTTTCGGCGGCGCTGCGCCCTGGTGTTCGTGGACGGTTCGCACGCCTATGACTACGTATTATCCGATACGGATCGGGCGCTGGACCTCGTGGATGCCGGCGGCATCATCGTCTGGCACGACTATGGGGTTTGGGAAGGGGTGACCCGGGCGCTCGAGGAGATCGAAGCCCAGCGGAGGCCGGGGTTGAAACACATCAAGGGGACAAGCCTGGTGTTCTGGAGGAACGACGAAAAAAGAGGAGCCCCGCGATGATGAACGAACCTGTGGTCTGTGACCAGCCCTGCACTCTCTGTGACGCAACGGAGGCCCGTCTGCTCTCGCTGACCGATCGGGACAACCGCTTTCTGTGCACCGTCGTCTGCATTCGCTGTGGCCTCATACGGAGCGACCCACTGCCGCGGGAGGAGCAACTGCGGGCCTTTTATTCGACCAAGTATCGAAAAGAATACAAGGGAATAAGCGTGCCGAAGGGCAAGCACCTCTATAGCGACGCTCGTACCGCCATGCGCCGTTTCCGATTCCTCGCACCCCTGCTGTAACGAAACTGCTCAAGCTGAAGGCGATCCGCAGCCTTTCCGACGTCAGGGAGATCATCGACGCCGTGATTGCCCAAGAAATGTCCTGCCCGACGCCGGCGAACGACCGGGTATCGAAACTGTGCAAATGATCTGCCGATTGTGCCAATCTCAAGAGAACTTGCCACTCGTCGTCGGTGCGGACGAGAGACGCTACTTCCTTTGCGATTGCTGCGGTATGATCGGCGTGAGCGAGATCCATTTCCCCGGCAGACAGGAGAAACGGAAACGCTACCTCACCCATAAGAACGGCATCGAGCATCAAGGATACGTGACCTTTCTCCGCTTTTCAAAGCGTTATGCCTGGATATAGTCATCCCAGGTATATTGAGGGTCACGATAAAGGTGATCGTCGTTGATGGGGAGTTGAGAGACATCATCCATGACGGCCGGGTCTATCGGCCCGCCTGTGCTGAGCATGCATACAGGCGGATCATGGACTTTGGGCGGTGGCCACGACCTGACAAGCCAGAGTCCCAGGTGTGTGAGGATTTCCCGGATAACCTGTGCATCTTCTGTGAAGCTGATGGTGCGCATGTTTCCTTGCATTTCAAACAGATCAGGGGATCGACTTCGTATATTTTCTGAATCAGCCTTGCCCAGTTTAAGCAAACCGACCCCCACATCGCGGCAATCATAGATGACGGCTTCCGGCGGATCAGAGAGAAATTGAACGATGATCAAAAGAAAAAATTCGATGGATTTCACGAAAGGCTCAAAAAGCATAAGGGACGCTTGCCGCCGCCTTTTTAATTACTGATTGTTATCTCTAATGGTGGTGTTTCAAGAAATGAAGATTGGCAAGTTCTATTCAAATGCCGACCTGATGATTCTTTTATATACAGCAAACGCATATCCTGAACTTTCCGGATCTAAATTAAAGACGACAACCATAGAAAACCCTTGACAAATAATTCCATCTTAGTATTGTAAATGTCAGGTTCACTGAAGTTGCAGCAATTAAGAACCTTATCCCATTAATCATCATGAAAAATGTAATCATGGGCAGATTATAAACAAACCCCGTTTCTCACATGAAGAGATGGGGCTTTGTTTTTGTGAAGGAAAATAATGTAGGAATTATTTACACCATTGCGTGACAAATGAGCACAGTCTGTCATATTCACGAAGTGATGACAATTACTTAACCTGGAGGTTGAAATGACTCGAAAAATATTTTTTGCCATCATCATAATATTGCTTCTTCCCATTATCGCGTCTGCCGAGAATTACAGCGATACCCTGAAAAAGATTCAAAGAGAGATTGCCCGCCCGGTTGGGCAGGGGTATACCGTCAACCTGTCAGAGTTCAGGATTGCCCAGTCCGAGGGCAAGTATTACTGGTTTGTTAAACTCGCAAACAATTCCAGTATGGTTATCCCCCAGGGTAAACTGAAAGTCCAGGCCAGCCAGTATGATACCCAGGGTGATACTCAGGCTGCGGGCATTCCCATTGAAATCAATATGCAGATCGATCCTAACAGAGACATCCAGCTCCAACGCGAATTTACTCCCATGCCGGGATTGACCAGTATCCGGGTGGAAACTTATCAAAAAGATATAAATAAAATACTTTCGTCACAGCAATTTAAAGCCACCGCCCGGCCCGTCATCTCTGGTGTGAACCCTGAAGAAAAACAATTTGACATGAAGGGCGTCTATTTGGTTGAAACAACCGTTATGGTTGATTTGGGCGATTTTCACCTCCTGATCTGGAACCGGGGAAACAGTACTATCAATGCAAAGGACTTTACGATTCAGACACGATGGGAGCACGTTTTCAAACCGGATACCGTTGAAGAAGAAAAAACACTGCCTGATGCCGAGATCCAACCAGGCAAATATTATCCTGTAAAACTGACCTCGAACTATGTTTATCGATTCATTACCGATAAAAAAATTATTGTAAACGTAGTGAACCACAGAGAAAACAAGACCTATACCGCAGAAAAAGCAATTGCTCCGCCTCAGGTTACCTTGGGTAAACCGGAATGGTTTAAGAGTCCCGGCCACAAGTTGGAAAATGGTGGCACTATGCCGTCCAGTGGTGTTGCCGGGTTGTTTGTAACCATTACCAATCACTCACCTTACAGAGTTTCAGGCGTATTAACTATAAATGTCACCCCTGTGGATCTTGACTTTAAAACAATCGCTGGACTCACGAGCACCACCACCATTTCGCCCCCCATCGAGCCTTTTAAATCCGTGATCGAGGGCACTTACTTTGATTATGCATGGCCCAAAAATAGTGTTAATAACAGGGCATTTTTAATGAAAGCCGAAATGGTTATGAATATCCCATATGAACCCGTGGAGGCCAGATCCCCCGACACCGATGGCATCATTATTAAATGGTAGGATTGACTGGCTCGTGGAAATGCTATTTTTTGTGTTCCCGCTCCGCAATACTCCGCGACCGACCTCATGTTAGAATGCTTTATTTGACTTTGACTAACGGAAAGTCCATGCCCTGTGAATCGATAACGGGATACGGGGCTACCCCTCTGTGCCAGTATGAGTGAGACACTTCCCAACTTGTAAATTAGGGTATATAGAGGGCAGATCACGTTGCCTTGACTTATGTTAAAAAATAGAAAAGTATTTCCGAATTGTCAAGGACGGCGAAACGGTCGGTGCGGTGCCGATGTTTTCAGGGAAATCATTTCCCGCCAATGCCCAGGCATTAAAGAAAGCCTGTTGCTTTTTTTTCTAAAGAAAAATTTATCAGTCTCATAACGGGCAATCCGTCGCTGACCATGAATATCCTGGCGATCCTTTCAGTGCGGCTTCGTGAGTTTACCGTGCAAGTCGAAAATCTTTCCCTGAAGGAATTGCCTGGACGTCTGGCGGCATACCTGCTCTATCAGTCACAAATGAAGAACGGCGATGACAATATAACACTGGATATCTCGAAATCCCGTATCTCTAATATTCTGGGAACTCGCCCCGAATCGCTGTCACGAGCCCTGGGGGCAATCAGGGAACAGAAGCTGATCGAAGTTGATGGGCCGAATATAAAGATTCTGGACCGAGATGGATTGGAAGGGATTGCTGCCAGGGGGAGATTGTGAAGGACAGACAACCGTGGGAGCACCGAAGATGCACAAGGAACAGATAATGCTCATGAACACTCCATAGGCAGATCTTTTTCGAAGACATGAGCACGGTGTTCTTGGATTACATTCAAAGCGGCATCTTCCCTTAACGTATAATCCGGGTCTTCAGAAAAACGATAGTCTGGAAGGTAACATTTCTTGCTAGCTGTGCCGCCTTTGAAGGCGAGAAGTTCTGCGAACGGAAGCCGACCGGGGGAAAGCTGTCCCAGGCTCTTTGCGATGATTATCTCACTGATCCCATTTCCCTTCTGCTCTGAGCCGGGCCACCAGGTTGCGGGCCATTTCTTTGAGGACCATGTAGTCTGTCTTGGCAACCCTGTTCAGGGGTATCTCTCCCGGTTTGAGCACTTCAACGTGAGACGGCCTGGCATAGGAAGCCATGTCGCGGGTGGCTTCCATGACCTTCTCCTCGGTGACCGTTTCCCCCTGTACGGGGTCGACGAAGACCATGATCGCTTCAGAATAGACGCTGTGTTCCACCCCGACGCATGCCACTGACGCAACCATTCCCTTCAGGTTTCCGGCGATGTGGTTTTCCACGTCTTCCGGATACACCTGGTAGCCTTTCGGCTTGATTACCAGCTTTGATCTGCCGGAGAAATGGAGCCCTTCTTCATCGTAGTATCCGAGATCGCCGGTGTAACAGATTCCGTCTTTTGTTACGGTCTTTGCCGTGTTCTCGGGATCGTCGAGATAGCCGAGGAATATCTGCGGTCCGGAAAAGCAGATCTCTCCGATTTCAGAGGGAGCCAGTTCCTCTCCGGCGGTGCCATCGTCATTCATGGGTTTGCGGATGCTGATGGGGCAGAGGGGCGAATCATAGCCGATGCCCTTGACGAGGTCGTCAACCGTCGCGTCATGTCTGGTATAGGTGCAGAATCCCGCCGTTTCGGTGAGGCCAAGGCCGGTCCCGATCTGCGGAGCCATGGTTGACATCTTTTCCAGGAACTCCCGGGAAACCGCCTGTCCGCCGTAGATGGCGAACCTGAGGCTTGAGAGGTCGTAAGTACCGTATGATGGGAGTCGCCATTCCATGTTGAAGAGAGCGGGGATCTGTCCCAGGGTGGTTACCCCATGTCCCTGTATGGCTTCAAGGCTCTTCTCCGGGTCAAAAATGTGGAGAATTACCGAAACGCCGCCGCCGAAGATGGTCGTTGCCAATTGTTCCGTGACGCATCCCACGTGCGAAGGCGGGAGGTTTATGAGCATCCGGTCGTTTTCTTTGAGGTCGAATCCCACCGCGAGGCCGATGTTCTGGACGAGGATGTTCTCATGGCAGAGAAGAGCCGGCTTCGGTGAGCCGGTTGACCCGGTGGTGAAGATGATCAGGCAGGCGTCTCGCTTGTCCGCTCCACGGCGGGCTCTTCGCACCGACCCGGTGAGCTTGCTGAGAAGAAATACCTTCTTGATGTCCCTGGTAAAATCGGCGATTCCCACGGCTCCTTCCATGATGAGTTCCCGTTCCTTCTGGAATTGAACCCAGTGGTTCACGAAGGTGCACAGGCCCATTACGTCCCGTATCATCGGCCTGAAATCGGCCACCGGTGTCTTGCCGAGGAAGAAATACGCCTTCGGTTTGATTTTGTCGAGGCAGTAGTGAATTTCCTTCGTTTTAAGGCGGAGATCGAGCGGAGCGATAATCAGGCCCACGCGATAACATGCGTACATGAGGTAGACGTGCTCTTTCAACAGGGGAAGGGAGGTGGCCACCACGTCCCCTCGCTTCAAACCGATGGAAAGGAGTTTCGCCGAAAAGGCGTCTACCGCCTTATTGAACTGTTTCCAGTTTACCTTCTCCCCGGTGTTGTGTTCAATGATGGCAATTTCCTTCGGCTTCACTCTGCCATAACGGGCAACGTAATCCGCCATGTTGGGCAGGAGTTCTCTGAACATTTCATGACATCGGTTGAGTTGATATTCATTCATAACCTGTTCCTCGCATTGGCAATATGTAGAAATCGCGTTATCGGGTGAATCCCCTTTTATCTTGAATCGCTTTTCGTTCCTCTTCGTTCATGAGGCAGCTTTCTCTGCACTCTTCTTCACATCTGCCGTCGCATGGTTCAATATGGATGGTTACGCTGGATCGTGGGAAACGTTCAATGATCCTGTCCTTAATGTCGTGAGAGATCATGTGGGACGATTCCACGGTCATGGACGGTTCTACCTTCAGGTGGAATTGTATGAAACGATCATTCCCGGCTTTCCGGGTTCGTAGTTTGTGATATCCGTGAACATGGGGGTACATCGACGCGATCAGTTCCCGTATATAATCTTCTTCGTCGGCGGGAAGCTTTTCGTCCAGAAGGTCGCGGGCTGCTTGAATGGTCAGCTTGTATGCCGCGTGGAGAATGATGAGCGCAACGATGATGGCGGCAATGGGGTCGATCCATAACAGGTGTTCCTGGGGAAGAAAACGCGCTCCGATCCATATGGCCGCCAGGCCGAGGAGTACTCCCGCCGATGTATAGACGTCGGTCCGGAGGTGCCACCCGTCTGCCTGAAGGGCAATTGATCCCGTTTCAGTGCCGACCGTAAACAAACGGTCTGATACTAACCAGTTAACGACGGAGGAGATGAACATGACCGCCATGCCCCATCCGATGTATTCGACAGGGGCCGGAGTGATGAGCTTTTTGACCGCTTCATAAATAATCCATCCGGCGGCGAGAAATATGAGGAGCGCTTCAATGGTACCCGATATGTTTTCGACCTTGCCGTGCCCGAAGGGGTGCTCCGTATCCGCCGGCTTGCCCGATGTTTTCACGGAAAAGAAGGCAATCACCGCCGCCAGAAGGTCTACACCCGAATGAATCGCCTCCGAAATGATTGCCACGGAGCCGATGACGATCCCGATGGTCAGCTTTAGAATCATCAGCGTGATGTTGGAGATAATGGAGAGGCGTATGGCGGAGACTTTTTTCTTCTGTACGTCATCGTCACGGTATGTAATATTTTCCGACATGGATCAGCCTGCTTCCGAATCGGCCCGGTTGATTTCCCCATACGTACCATGAACGGAACATGTCATAGAAAGTGTCGTCGGCACGAATGGAAAAGCGGGTTATACGCAGCGCCGGTCGATTTTTTGAAATAATTGCTATTCTTTACTGTACAGGTCCCAGGGGAAGGATCGTCTTGCCGTACATTTCATTCCAGACCTGAGCCATTGCCGTATAAATGGCGGAGAAACCGCAGACGATTCCTTCGTACCCGGCAATATGCTTTATCGCTGTGCTTCCCGTCGCGTCACCCCAGGCGAGCAGCCAGAACAGCACCGTCAATGATGCAAAAACGAACTGAAGCGCCCTGTTGGCTTTCAAGGTGCCGATGAACATGAAAAAGGTGAAAAGACCCCACATAAAAAGATATCCAGCCATTGCGCCTGCTGTCGGTCCCTGCCACCATCCGTATTTCGGCATGAGCAGCAGAAAAACCAGGGACAACCAGAAAAGGCCGTATGACGTAAATGCCGTTGTTCCGAATGTGTTGTTCTTCTTCCATTCCATGATTCCGGCAATGACCTGGGCAAGGCCTCCGTAAAAGATTCCCATGGCGAGTATCATCGTATCGAGTCCGGTAAATCCTGCATTATGAATATTCAAAAGCACCGTTGTCATACCGAAACCCATAAGTCCCAACGGCGCGGGGTTTGCTGTTGTGTCTTGGATTTTGACTACTCCGCTCTCCATTTGCTTACTACCTCCTCATAAGTTACTCGAAATATCTCATCATAAAAGACTTTCGACGTGGAACTGCGTATAACCCTTATATTTTGTGCGGTCACTGCTCACCGGAATCTGCTAACGAGGATCCGGTATGGTGAATCGCTGATCGCCTTTTTCTTTGCCCGCCGGCTGCCTCTATGTCTCCACCATGACGGCATTTGATCATTCCTGTCTCTCATGACGGAACAAGTCGATGGTCGGCAGTTTTAAACGACTTCAATTGTTGACGGTGGTTTTTTCGTAATGTTGTAAGTGACGCTGACGACACCTTTAACGGTCGATGTTATCACATCCGCCAGTTTTTCCAGCGTTTCGTAAGGTAAACGAGTCGGCGAACCAGTCTTGGCGTCTTCGCTGTCCCAGCACCGTATCTCAATCTGCATGCCATAATCCCGCTTCCCATCCCGCATGCCCGTTACCTTGTCCTCATGAAGAACGGCCAGGTACTGGAACGCGTCGGTGGTGCACAGTTCCTTTTCCACGATGGTCGTCGCCTGCCTCACCAAGTCTACCCGCTCCGGCGTTACCTCGCCGATGACCCGGGCGGCAAGTGCGGGACCTGGGAAGGGGGGGCGTTCGTAGATGTCTTTCTGAAGGCCGGTGAGACGACCGATTTCCCTGATTGCCGGTTTTCTCAATTCCACAAGCGGTTCGAGTACGGTATACCCAAACTGTTCCTTCGTGTCGATTCCTAGTTGTTCCAATATGTTGTGCTGTCTCTTGACGCCGGCTACGGTTTCTTCGATGTCGGTGAAATTGGTTCCCTGAAGAAGGTATTTCGATCCGCTGTCTTTAACGAGCTTGCCGAAGACTTCCTTGTAAAAGGTCTGGGTGATCGCCTCGCGTTTTTCTTCCGGGTCCGTCAATCCCTTCAGTGCATTAAAGAATTGCTTCTGGGCGTCGATGATTTCGACGGTAACCCCCAATTCGCCAAACCACGAAACGATCTGCTGCGGTTCGTCCTGTCGCATGAGTCCTGTATCGATAAAGTAGGATTTGAGGCGGGTGCCCAGCGCCTTGTGGCCCAGCATGGTCACGACGGACGAATCGACGCCTCCGGATAATGCGTTTATGGCAATGCCGTCTCCCACGGCACCTGCAATGTCCGCCACTTTTTGGTCGATAAATGTCTGTGCATCCAGGTCCCTCAGCTCTATTTCTTTAATATTCATCGTTACGGCCCACCCCTCCCTTTTCATTGTATTTTTAAATCTCACACCTCTACTGCAATTGTGAAATTTATTCAACCTTTTTATTTATTGCGCCGTTGCAATGCGCCCTTCACAGGTTACTCCGGTAAGTATGACCGTGATGCTGGAGATAAATGATTTCGATTCATGCGTCATCTGGGGAAAGAGTCCCTGGTTTGTCTCAATTCGGGAAGGGATATGAGAGGACACAGAGGAAATCGGTGGTACCATTTTAGTAGGCAAATTTTGGACTGATGAAGAACGTGCAGTATAAGACGTTCGGGATGCGCTCCTTGACCCGTGCCTGAATTGTCGACGCGATAGAATTATACTGGGATATGGTGCAACTCGAAAATCGGACAGTGAAAACCCGGAAACGGACAGCGAAATTTACATATCGGGAAACGAAAACCGGAAGACGTGATCCGCCATTCGGAAATCGGAAAGTAGAAAGATTTGCATGTCTTCATTTTATGTCATTCCGAGGAGTAATAGCGACGAGGAATCTTAATGGTATCAATACATTTAAGATTTCTCCCTTCGGTCGAAATGACGTAGGTCGACATTATGCAAAGCTTTCAAGTAGTATCGGGGGAATGAGAAATCGAATAACAAGATTCGTAATTCGGAAATTGTAAACCGGTAACCGGAAACTGGAAACTGAATAACGTGAAACCTTAAACACGGCGGTTTATTCCCCTTTCCTTCTGCCCTCCGATCTCTTTTCCCAAAAGTTTCTTAACCCTGTCTCTTGAGCCGGCCTTTATCCCTAATAACGGAAAATGGCGACCATTGCGGTGGCGTCGGGGACTTCATCGGGCGTCACCGCGTAGACCGTTCCGCCGTTCAGCATTGTCCGAATCGCCGCGAAGTCAAGAAGATCGGTGCTGTTGAGCGTTGCATCCTTCTGAACGGTTACGTTGTCCGTCGAGGTATTGTACCAGCCCCATTTTTGTACTCCTACTGCCACGAACAGTGTATCGATGCGTCCGTGACATGCAGCCGGGACGATCTGGTTGATATCGCTGGACGCCCGCCCCGTTCCGGAAAGCTCCTTATACAGCCGGATTGCCTCTTCCTTTTCCTTTTCAAACACCGGTTCGACAAGGGGCCATGCCTGTTCATGGAGTTCTTCCAGGGTGAGTCCTTCAGGGCTTCCGGAAATCGCCTTGTCGATGAGGTGAGGATAGGTGTTTGCCTCCTTATAGATCGGATAGAGATAGTCGACACCGGCAAAAACAAGGGGTGCGTGCGATCCCTTCAGGATCATCTTGATTCCTTTATCGACCTGCTTGAAATACCGTAATATGTCATCTTTAGGGTCTTCCGTTTTTCCCCCGGCTCCCTGGAAGGCGGCGGGATGTCTTCTGGTGTGGTACTGAAATTCCTTTTCGAGGAGTTCGGACCTGAAGAAATCTGCAACTGACTCGGGGGCATTCTCAAGATCCACCTCCTCCGCGCTGTGTCGGAATCCCTTGATGAGCCTCACATCCCTCTGGTTCACCGCGAGGATGAAGAATTCCATATCCGCTGTGGCTGCCGGGATAATCGGCTTGAGATGAAAACGGTCGGTAACGATGACCAGTTCTTCAAAAGTGATGGGAAGCCTGAAGTAGTTGAATGAAAAGGGAGAAACATACAGGGCAAGGCCGTCACTCTGATTCTGCCAGAACGGAACATCCCCCACCAGTTCCTGTGCCGGCCGGAGGAATTCCCTGATCTCCTGGGGCCTGAGGTCGCTATCGAGCAATTTTTCCTCAGCCTTTCGGAGGAGGTTTCTATATCGAATCTGATTCTGCTGAGTTTCCGTACCTTTTCGATGGGTCGGCATGAAAAGGGATACGCATAACCCTTCCTGTTTTTCGATGAGTGACTTTAAATTATCACCGGTTAATACATTCATGTGCTGCCTCCCTTCAAAAAATACTTGTCAAGCGATGCAACGGAGTTGCCCCGTTGCCTGCTGTGGGAGCGCCGGATATCGCCGGCACCGCAACGGGTACAGGCGTCCGGCGGATACGATCAAATCAGTGATTTCAGGGCTGACAGGATGTGATTCACATTCTCTTCCGTGCAGGAATGTCCCATTAACCCGATACGCCAGATCTTTCCCTTGAGTGGTCCCAGGCCGCTTCCGATCTCCGTATTATATTCTTCCAGGAGCCGTTTTCGAACAGCCGTGTCGTCAACCCCCGGAGGAATGACGACGGAATTCAACATGGGGGTGCGATAGGCCGGGTCAACGAGGAGTTTCAGCCCCATCGTTTCCAGTCCTTTAACCAGGCTGTTGTGATGAACGCGGTGCCGTTCCCATCGGGCTGCGAGACCTTCTTCCACGACAAGCCGCAGTGCTTCTCTGAGAGCGTAGATCATGCTGATGGGAGCAGTGTGATGATACACCCTGTCAGGACCCCAGTATTTCTGGACCATGGTCATGTCGAGATACCACGACTGAACCGGGGAAGATCGCCTGTTGAGTTTATCGATTGCCCTTTGACCAAAGGTAATCGGCGCGAGACCGGGTGGGCAACTGAGGCATTTCTGCGTGCCCGAGTAACAGATATCAATTTCCCATTCGTCAATTTTCAGCGGAGCGCCTCCGAGGGACGTGACGGTATCGACGAGAAGAAGGGCGTCCCGTTCGTGAACAATCCTCGAAATGTCCTCAAGCGGCTGGAGAACACCGGTGGATGTCTCGGCGTGAACAATGGCGACGACGGAGGCGGGAAATTCGGCCAGCGCTGACCGGACCTGCTCGGGATCAATGGGCGTTCCCCACTGAGTTTCCACCGTTTTGAGAACCCCGCCGCACCGTTTGACGATATCGCTCATGCGCTGACCAAAGACGCCGCTGATACACACCAGAACATGGTCTCCCTCTTCTATCGCATTGACGAGAGCCGCTTCCATGCCGGCGCTTCCCGTTCCCGAAACGGGGATGGTAAGATGATTTTTTGTCATGAAGACATGACGCAGCATTTCCTGAACTTCTTCCATGATGGCGAGAAAAACAGGATCGAGGTGACCCACAACCGGTTTTGATAATGCTTTCATTACACTGTCGTCCACGTTGCTTGGACCGGGACCCAGAAGTATCCGTTCAGGTGGGTTTAACGGTGCGTATTTTTCCATAAGGTACTCCTTCCTTGCATGAAAAAAATCACATGGTGTGCCGGTTCGACAATCCCGCTGCCAGCCTTTTTGATTTCTCCTATCGCCGACGGGCAGGAAGGTCGGGATTGACCACATGTTTTGGAGTCCTGCCGCTTGCCCCTGCTACCAGGTTTTCCGCCGCCATGACAGCCATTTTGCTTCGTGTTTCTATGGTGGCGCTCCCGATGTGCGGTACGATGAGGCAATTCGGCACCGTCGTCAGCTTATGATCCTTCGGCAGAGGTTCCGGATCGGTCACGTCCAGCGCCGCATAGGCAATCTGTCCCGATACAAGGGCGTCATAGAGGGCATTCGTATCAACCACTGGGCCCCGGGTGGTGTTGATGAGAACGGTCGTCGGTTTCATCTGCTCAAGGGTGTTCCTGTTGATAAGGTGGCGTGTTTTTCCGTTCAACGGTACGTGGAGGCTGACGAAGTCCGACCGCGTGAGCAGTTCTTCCATGGTTGAACACATGACGGCTCCCACCGGTGATCCCTTCTCGGGGCGCATACGATGATCATAATAGAGAATCTCCATGTCAAATCCTCGGGCACGCCTCGCCACTTCCATTCCGATTCGCCCCATTCCGATTATTCCCAGCGTGGCGTGGTGGACATCCTTTCCGAGCAGCTCCATGGGCTTGAATGTCTGCCATTTTCCCATCCTCACGTGGTCGATGCCCTCGCCGATACGCCGGGCCGCCGACAGCAGGAGGGTGAAGGCGAGATCGGCCGTTGATTCGGTCACCGTTCCCGGTGTATTTGCCACCACTATTCCGCGTTCGGTTGCCGCAGTTACATCTATATTATCATAGCCGACCGCATAATTGCTGATGATTTTCAGCCGCTCTCCTGCGGCATCCATGACGTCTCCGTCGATATGATCCGTTATCAGCGAGAGAATCCCGTCCATCCCTCTGATTTTTTTCATGATCATATCACGGGGAGGAGGCAGTTCATCGGGCCATACTTCGGCATCACATTTATTCACGATCATGTTCAGCCCGGCATCAGGTATGCGGCGACTGACAAAGACCCGCGGTTTTCCCATAATCATGCCCCTTCTTTTTTCTTAAGGGTTGCATAGACACTCTCATGCAGGGGTGTTGCGATTCCGACTTGCCTTCCCGCACGTACCAGGTAGCCGACGAAGGTTTCAAGTTCTGTCCGTGTTCCTTTTTCAAAGTCAAGCTGGATTGAAGTTTTTGTTTCGTAGGGAAATTTCGACGCCATATCAAGTGACTGCTGAACGATCGTGTCGGGGAGGGGTATGCCACGGGCACGGGCGGTGGATTCAACCTCCCGCATCAATCGCTCAAGCATTGTCCGATGTTCTTCCGTTTCCATTATGGCGCCCAGCGGTTTCTCGACCATGGAACTGAGTCCTCCCAGGGGACCGACGAATATGTACTTTGACCATGCATCGACGGCGATTCGTTCCGACAGCACCGCGTTGATATGGGCGTTTTTCAAAACAATTTCGAGGTCCCGATACGGATCGACAGGACCTGATTCCGGACCGAAGAACAGCGAACAAGGCCCTCCGACCTGACGGATCGTTCCCGGTTCGACCACATGTGAGCTTATATAGACGCAACCGTTGAGAATCGTTCCCCTGTCGATAACCGTGGCCAGACGATCTACGTTGTCCACTCCGTTCAGGAGCGTTATGGATATGGTCCGATCGTGAATAACCGGCATCATTGATGCGGCGGCGTTTTCAAGATCGTAGCCCTTGACGGAAAAGAAGATTACGTCGACCGGACCGATGTCGGCGGGGGTATCCATTGCCATGTCAGGTCTGGCGATGAAGGTTCCTTCGTCTTTTGTTGCGACTGTAAGACCGCTGTCCTTTATCTTCTGCAGGTGGTTTCCTCTGGCGATGAACATCACCTCGTGTTCTCCCGAAGATGAGTAGCGGTGAGCCAGCTTTCCGCCGAAGTAGCCGCCGACTCCTCCTATGCCGATAAAAGCGATTTTCATGATAGCTCTCCTCTGGTGGTTATTTACGAGATCAGTGGTGCTGCTACTTTTTGACCAGTAATGATATCCACCGGGGAATGGGGGCAAAAAATTTGCCGACCTGCTCCCGTCGGGGGATCATGAAGACAAAACATTTTCGTTGATCCGGGACAAGCGCGATGTGCCGTATGATACCGGGATCGGGATTCTCGTCGATGAATCTCGTCAGGTAATCCCGGACTTTCATTGATTCGTAATAGAAAAAATATTCTTTACTATTCCATTTGATCGTTTCTTTCTGAAGACGATCGGCGTTCTTGATTTTTGGCCCCCGGAACCCGGCATAGGCCTTTTCTATGATATGCCCTTCGCCGGGCATCTTCGGCTTTATGTAGAGCGTAACGAAAAGCCGGTCATATCTCATTATAATTATTGATATGGGGAGATACAGCCATGAATGCCTCGGAAGAAGGGTGATCGTCGCGTCAATTTGAGAAACGGGGCTGTCCTTTTTCAAGTAGAGGTTGGCATGATACCCCACGACCCCACCGATGGTGGTAAACTTCTGATCGACGGGTTTCGCCACCTCGACGAGGGCATTGAATACCGATAAGAAAATCCCCCTATTTCTCCTCCTTCCCCAGAAATATCCGAAAGTGAGGAGGAAGCTGAAGGCAATAAAAAGAAAGAAAAGGGGGGTCGTTACAATATCGTTCATTGTCACCATGCGTTATTCAGGACGGAAAGAAGAGGTGTCACCATATCCTCCTCGATCTCATATAGTTTCGATGTATCCCGCGCCTGAAGTTCCCGGTGCAACGCAACCCGCTGCACGGGAATATCACCGGCGCTCCGTATCATCGTCGATTCGACATACTCTGCCATTGCTTCGTTATCCCCTGTTACCTTGTTGTTGATCATCAAACGAAGCGGCAGATGCAATTCGCGCAACCCTTCCACCAGCCGCTGCGATTCTCTCAACGACAGAAGGTCGGGGTTGAAGACGACAAAAATGGTGCAGTCGCTTCCTTCGAGAATTGACGTCAGGGTTTCATAGTTGGTTTTGAGACTCCGCAACCGCCTGAGTACGTCATCGTCCTCTTCATTATAACTGAGTATGATGCCGGAATCCTCTGTTCCCTTTTCGGAATTCCCCCGTATTTTTTGAATCGTGTACCTTTTCTCCAGTATCTTCTGTCTGATCTGGATCAGCCGGTCGATCCAGGTAATGGTAACTCTCGGCAGGGCAAGAAATCTCAGCGTCAGTCCCGTCGGTGGTGTGTCGAAGATAATAATGTCGTAATCCTCTTCGTTTCTGATTGTTTCCTCGATGCTTGTCAGGAGGGCGTATTCTTCGATGCCCGGCGAGTATTTCAGGACCGAGAAATAATTATCCAGATTCAGCGTCTGGAGATACTTGTAACTCCCTGAAAGAACGTCGATTTCCCGTTTCAGGTATTCCTTCGATAACTGCTGGAGGTCCACCTCTCCCAGGTGAAGGTTCTTGGAAAATTGTTTTCTCCCTCCGTTGAGGGTGATGCCGAATATGTCTCCCAGATTATGAGCCGGGTCGAGAGAGATAATCAGGACGCGATGGTCGCGGGAGAGCTGCCACGCCGCAGCCGCCGCCATCGTTGATTTGCCCACCCCCCCTTTGCCGGTTGAAAACAATATCTTCATTAATCTATCCCCAGAATGCCGCACATTTCTGCCAGCATGTCACTTGAGTCTTCCGCCCTTCGGTGCAACATTTTGAATTCTTTCTCCATATAGGGCAACAGTTCGACGGCGAGGAAGGTTGGCGGTGACGGAAACCCTACGAAAGAACCGAGGAGGAGGAGGGCAAAGATATTTTCCAGTTCCTCCATCTCCACGATGGTTAACGCACATGCGTTTTCGCGGTGCAATGTATGAAGTCCGGAAAAGATTCGTTTAAGGTATGAGAGCATTGAGCAACCCGGGGATGGTCTATTACATAAACTGCCATTATGGTGGTACACGGGAGATGTGCTCTCCCGTGTACTTGTTTACCCAATCAGACAAAAATGGTTGGCTATGTTCAGCCTTCTGAACTCTTTTTGTATCCCTTCACGAAGTCGATGATGAAAATGATGTTCATGATCAGCATGATTGCCAGGATGGCCATGACCGTGTAACCCGTTGCGGGTGCCTTCGCAATTGTCCCGGGGATGACCGTCGCCATAAACCAGATGATGGCCGCCGTGACGGTGAACCAGAGAAGCCAGGCGGGAATAACGGCAATGCTGGCGAACTTCGATCTCAGTTTCGTGTGGACATATGCCGCGCCGGTCATGAGAGCGATGGAGGCGATCAGCTGGTTTGCCGCACCGAAAGAGGGCCACAGAATGGTGAAATTCTTACTCCATGCCAGGTAGATGCCGATGGCCGCGGGGATTACCGAGGCAATCCATCGGTTGGTCAGGAGGTTATAGGCTCCCTGGGCGGTGTCTTTCAGGGGGGCCGCCATTTCGGCGATACAGTATCGGGCGAGGCGGTTGGTTGTATCAAGGGTCGTCATTGCGAACGCGGCGACCCACATACCGGCGATGACCTTCACGTATTGAGTAGGTATAACCTTCAGCCAGGTAGCATTGACCATGTCGGCATAGGACTGAACAAACAGGTTCGCCGCCGCCAGCTTGACAACGCCGGTCGTCTTGG
>JAFGWZ010000057.1 GCA_016936905.1 Deltaproteobacteria bacterium
ATAGAAGAAAACAGGTACTACATCGAGGAGAAAGAGGAATTCCGCCCCTTTGGAGAAATCATCGGCGCCAGTGAGGTGATAGCCGACATAAACCGTCTTATCAACAGAGTGGCACCCACCCCGTCGACAGTGCTGATCTTGGGAGAAACGGGAGTGGGGAAAGAGCTGATCGCGCGGGCGATCCACCGACAGAGCATGAGAAGCGAGGGCCCGTTTATACGGGTCAACTGTGCCGCCTTGCCGGACACCCTGATCGACAGCGAACTCTTCGGCCATGAAAAGGGGGCGTTTACCGGCGCCATTAAAACAAAAGCGGGAAGATTCGAACTTGCCCATAACGGGACCATCTTTCTCGACGAGGTTTCCGAACTGCCCGGCCAGACCCAGAGCAGGCTGTTGCGCATACTCCAGGAAAAGGAATTTCAGCGGGTGGGAGGAACAAAGACCCTCTATTCCGACTTCCGCCTCATCGCGGCGTCTAATAAGGACCTGAAAGATGAAGTGGCCGAAGGTCGTTTCAGGGCGGATCTCTTCTATCGGCTGAACGTCTTCCCCATTTTTTTGCCGCCACTGAGAGAGCGGAAAAAAGATATCCCGCTGCTGGCCGCTCATTTCCTGAAACTTTTTTCCTCCCAGTACAACAGGGGCTACGAAGGCATCCCTGAACTGGAAATGGAAAAAATGAAGGCCTATCAGTGGCCGGGAAACATCCGGGAGCTTGCCAACATGGTGGAACACGCCGTCATTCTTGGTGACAGGAAGATCAGATTTCCTGAACTCGGCGGGAAAAACGTGGAAGAGCATACCGATGATGAAGAGCTGATGACGCTGAAGGACATGGAGAGGAACCACATTTTGAAGGCCCTTAAACAAACGAACGGCATCATCGGAGGCCCCCACGGCGCGTCGGCCCTCCTGGGACTGAAGAGAACCACCCTGATAAACCGTATGAAAAAACTGGGCATCACACTGGAACGAAGGGTGCTGTAACGTTTCAGGTTTCAGGTTTAACGTTTTTCGGATTTCGTTATGCGTTATTCGTTTTCCGGTTTCCTAATTGCCAATTCCCAATTGCCGTTTCCCGTTTTCCGATCTTCGCTTTACGAATTCCGATATCGGCTATCCGATATCCGGTTTTCGATATCCTTTATACGAATCCCCAATTCCCATTTCCCTATTACTATTTTCTATTTTCTATTTCCCAATTGCCGTTTCCCGTTTTCCAATATCCGAATTTCGTTATCCGTTTCCCTACATGTTTGACACCGGACGTAATATCCGGTAAAAAAATGAAAACACAAGGAGGGCTTCGCCATGTCACACACCCGTCCCGATTATTCAATGCTCGACAAGCATGAAGTGCTCATGCTCCTTTTTTATCCCCGGAATGAGGAGTTCAGGCCGGACCGGAAGGATGCCCGTACCGACCTGCTGATTCCCGTCGGCGACGGCGCGGTCATCGGATCGACATTCCATTCCGCAGGACCGACAAAGCCGACGATTCTCTTCTTTCACGGCAATGGAGAGATTGTCGCCGACTACGACGATCTGGCGCCAATCTACACGAGCCTGGGGATCAATTTTTTTGCCGTCGATTACCGAGGGTACGGCCGATCCACCGGTTCACCCTCTGTCGGCGCCATGATGGAGGACTGTCACGCCATCCTGGATTTTGCTGACACGTGGTTGAAGAATAACGGTATTTCCGGTCCCCTTGTCGTCATGGGACGGTCCCTGGGAAGCGCGTCGGCGCTGGAACTTGCCTCCAATGACCGGGACAGGATCGACGGAATTATTATCGAAAGCGGCTTTGCCTATCTCGTCCCCCTCCTCGAACTGATGGGCATCAACGCGAGGCGTCTCGGTATCTCCGAAGACATGGGGTGCCGTAATCTGGAAAAAATCGGGAGGTTCGACGGGCCCGTCCTTATCATACACGCCGAACATGACCATATCATACCGTTCTCGGATGGGCAGGCATTATTCGACGCCTCTCTCTCCTCCGATAAAAAGCTTATCAGAATCGACGGCGCCAACCACAACGATATAATGTTCCGGGGATTCAGGACGTACATAAAGGGAATCCACGACTTCATGGGAAAATTTTCATAGCGTCTCATCAACTAAAATATTCCGTCAGACGTCATTCCGATCGGCCCAGTAACTGCAATCCTTCGTCACGCCGGTGATAACGTGATCGACAAACCGGGCAAACCTCATGCACTTAGCGGCCTGATTTTCGCTGTCAAGGTAATAAAAAAGGCAGGTCGCACATGTTCCCGTTTCGGGCGACGGCCGTTCCTGGTTCAGTTCTTCAGACATGGATGCTCCCTCATTTCTCACAGCACATGAATGATGTTCAACGGCAGTCGATGTTCCGTCACCGCCACTTCTATGGCCCGCTCCGATCCGAGGGCCTTTATGATCCCCTTTTGCCTGACCAGATCGAGGACATCGGCGAAGTCCGCGAAATTATCCGGTGTTGTCGACAATATCTCATCGCGTATCCGCTGGCGGCTCTCCGCATCGTTGCCGCTGAGATGCCACAACATGGACGTATATCCCTTTTCATCGGGAAGCATATATGAATCCATATCTCCGATGGCGCCGATAATTCCTTTGGCCAGCTCGGACCGGTTCAGATCCAGTTTCCTGAGGAATTGAGCTGCGCCGTCGAAGGCGGCAATCGTCGTCACAAGATTCGGGTCCCGGTAGGAAATCATGGTGAGAACACCGGATAGGCTGTTGAATATACAGAACGCGCCATAGGCGCCTCCCTGAACGCGGACACGATCCCAGAGCCACGAGTTCCGGAGGTACCGGGTGATCACCTTCGATGATCCGTGGAGCTCATACCCCCCGGCGTACACATTCGCTCCTTTACCCACATAATTGACCTGCGCCGGAATGACGAGCCCCTCATATTGTTCACATTCGTCACATGTCCACTGAACGATTTCCGGCTCGGCCGCGGGCAATTCATCGAGAAACCGATAAAGCCGCGGCTCCAACGCGGACCGCGCGGCGCCGTCAACCGTCCCGTTCACGATCATTGCGTTCCTGTTGACGAGGAGACGAAGCATGTCTTCACAATCGGCACGAACCTCCTCCCAGTCACTGTCAACCCTGTCGGCAAGTTTTCTGATGAAAAAGAGATAGCTGATCCCGTTCATCTTCTCAGAAAGCCACCCCGATTCGGTAAAATGTGACCGCAGGCGGATATTAACGATCTGATGCCCCCCCGGTATCAAAGCCTGTTCCTGTCGGGCCTTTTCTTCCAACACCATCTGACGGAAACGTTCCCGGTTGTCCAGTGCCGGACAGGACAGGATATCCCGCAGAATGGCCAGGAGGTTGTCGGCCCGATCCGTCATGGTCTTGCACCGCAGGAAAAGCCGCGCCGCCGTACCGCCGCTCTCCTTGACGACGGAGGTGAACGAAGCGCTTCTGATACCCCCGGTCTCGCGGCTGATCCTCTTCGAAAGATCGACGTAGTCTTCCTTTTCCGTGCCCATTTGAAGAAGCGCCCTGCCGAAAAGCGGCACATAGGGCAGGTATCGCTCCGGCAGCACCCGGAGGTCGAATCCCACATCGAGATAGAAGATCCCGCTTGTGTCGAGGTCGTGATACAGCAGGTTCACTCCCCTGTAATCAAGAAGCTCGCAGGAAATCGATTTGTTTTTTGTGTCGAGATCGCTCAGTTTCAGCACCGGAATGGTCGCCAAAACCTCTGGAGCATCAGGTGTTTCCTGCAGTTCTTTGAGGAGTTTCGTGTTGTCGATAATCGCCTGGAGCTGACGTTCGTCCATCGATTCCCGTGCACGGGCCAGCGCCGCCCGCTCATTTTCCTCGAGTTGTTCCCGGAAACGCCGGTCAGGCTTCAGCATCACCGTCGTGCGGTGCTGATTCTCCAGAAACCAGGTATCTATCAGATTCTCAAAGTACCTCGGGCCGGTTTTGAACGACGACGTTACCCATGACAGCAATAATTCAAATTTCAGTAACGTCAGCGGATCATGGTCATAGAGCCACGTCGTCAGGGAACGAAGCATAACGATCAGCCCCCGGGGATAACTCCCCGTATTGTTCTCCCGGAGTCGAAATTCAATCGTATTGAGGGATGCTTCTATTGTCCGCGGATCGATGCCCTCCTGGGCCAGCCGTGACAATGTGTCGAGCACAACCGCCTCCACTGCGCCGGCATCGGCGACGTCAACCCCTTTGAGCCCTACGGAGAAGAACATCTGCCTCAGCTCATCTTCGAGCCCGACGCCGGTTATGTCCTCACCGAGACCCGAACCGATAAGGGCCTTGCGAAGGGGCGATCCCGGCATGCCGATCAGTG